>NZ_JBPLBG010000033.1:0-91481 GCF_054039255.1 Candidatus Harpocratesius sp. | reverse complement strand
TATTCAAAAGTCTGAGAAAAAAAAATATGAACGTCTTCTTTCTGTCGATATAGTTAGGGGAATTGCAATTTTTGGAGTCCTCTTCATTCACCCAATGATTTTTGGTACATGGTACACAGAAACTTTGGCTTTAGAAATTGTTCCTATATATGTTATTGTAATATTTGCACCAATTATCTTAATGGGAACATGGGGTGGTGGTTTTCCTCTGATTTCTGCAATTGTTAATACTTATAATATATTTCATAGATTAGAAAACGGACATTCTTATCATGAAGCTGTAAAACCTGTATTAATTAATTCAACATTCATTCTTCTATTATCACCGATAAAAAACCTACTTTTCAGCAGGTCGTGGACAAATTCTTATCAAGAAGGAATGAATTATTCAATTTTAAGTAGATTGATGGAAGAAGGAGAACTTGCTTGGCCTGGGCCTGAAAAAATATTTCAAATTGGATCTTTGCCATCAATTGCAATTAGTGGTTATATTACGGTATTATTTCTTTGGATTCTTTTCAAAAACCGGGGCCGTAAAAAAGTAAAACGAAATGTGTTAATCTTAACACTTATCGGGATGTTATTGACATTTATTTCAAATCCACTAAACGAATTATTAAATCCAATTATTATTGATTTATTTTTAAAGGGCGGAATAAGTAGATTTTTTGCATTTATTCTTCGTTGGTTTTTTGGAGCACAATTATCTTATTTTCCTGTAGGAATTTATGGTATTTTTGGAATAGCTGCAGGAATATTGATTTCAGTTAAAGCCCCTATAAAAACAATTAAGAGATATGGTTATGGATTAGGATTTTTCTATTTGATCGCATTTGTGATAAGTACAATAATCACAACAAATAAAGCACTTACTGAGGGAAAAAATCCTATTTTTGTTATCTTAGATTATGAAATTTATCCACGTGAATTATTATTCTTCAGTTTGGGATGTATGCTTATTCTTTTTGTTTTTTTGGTCAAGCGTTATGAATATATCCCACAAGAAATAAAAGCGAAAAGGGCAAAAAATATGCTCTTTTTCAGAAGATTTGGAGTTGCTACACTTACTTTTTATGTTTTGGAACCAATATTTAACAACACTTTCGCGCTACTTTTTCATACAATTTTCGGGCCTCGAGAAGGTTTTGGGATCCAAGATCCATTTATGACTAATTTTTGGGCAATATTATTATATGTATTCACATTTGAGACATTCTGGATCGTATTTTCATATTTTTGGTCAAAAACAGGTTATAAATACGGAGTAGAATATTGGATCATGAAAATTTCAAATCGTTTCAGAAAAACTAAGTCAACTAGATTGCAGCTTTATGATTATCAAGCCATAAAAGAAAAAATACTTGAAAATGACAAACGAATTCATAAATCAGAGATAAAGTGATAAAGTAAAAACAGGAATTAAAAAAAAAAAGCAAGAATAATTAAAATTATTGTAATACATTAATTATACTTCTTTTTATTTAAATTACAGTTAAAAACGGACGCAAAAGAACGATTACTAAGATTAATACAACAATTAAGGGAATTAAAATTAGAACAATTCGAAGCTGTTGGCGCCAACCCCATCGATTTATTCCTTTTAAGATTTTCTCAATATTGCGTTGACGTTTTCGACTTACTCGCTCCCATCTATTCTGAGCTTGATTCAAATTAGAGTGGAATTTATCCCGCTTTTCTGCTTTCTTTTGATATAATGCACTTTTCATAGCGATAAAATTCTCATTCAGCTTTTCATTGGCAGCTTCAAATTCTTGTAATTCTTGTTGGAATTTTGCTTCTAAACGTTCTTCCCGCCTTTTAATTCGTTCAAGTCTTCTTTGTTGAGCCACTTTTTTCTGCTTTCGTAAACGTTCTAATCTTTTTAGATGATTTTGTCGAAATTCATCTTCAATTTGTTGGAGGGTTTTTTCGGTGTTTAATATAAAATCTTGCCATCTACGTGCGATTTTCATTGGAAGCGGTAATATTTTCTCAAGTTTTGCCTTTTCTTCAGGAGATATGGAGTTATAATCATCATCTTTGCAGACTTGAGTTTTACTATTGTAATTATCATTATTATTATTATTCTTATTATTCTTTCTATCATTTAAAGAAGAATTTGGATATACTGGATTCTTATTTGAAGAAAAGAATTCATCAACTTCATTTTCAAGTTTATGCAAATCTTTTACAATTTCTCGAGTTTTTCGTCTTCTTTTTTGCTGGGCAACCATAATTATCACCTATATTGAACCTAAAGGAATAAATATCTCAGTATTTGAAATTAAATCAAAAAGATTTACTCCAAGAGCTTTGAATATATAGAAAATTGCCATAAGGATAAGAAATATACCAACAATCCAGGCTAACAAGCTAATATAACCTTGCCACCATAATCGGTTCGAAAACTTAACGAAACGTTCAGTTTGTCGACGTTGACGGCGAATAAACCTTTCCCAATTTTGTTGGCGTATTTGTTGAGTTTCTGAAATATATTCTTTATGCATTTGTACAGCCATTTGACGGCGAGCTTTACGAGCAGCTCGGCGTTTAATTCGCAAAGCACGGCGATGTTCTCTTATTTTTTGCTGTAATTCACGATTTTCCTGTAAAATTGCTTCATTTTGAAGGCGTGTTTCTTGTAATGTTTTTTTCTCGATCTGTCGAACTTGTTGCCGCTTTTTTCGCCGATCTTGTTCTATTTCTTTTAATTTCTGCCTAAATTCTTCTTGTTGATGTTCAAAGAAGGCTTTAATTCGCCGCCGGTCTCGTTTTTGGCGTAGTATTAGGCGTTTATGACGACGTTCAAAAATTTTTTTATTTTTAACTCGTTTTGCTAAACGTTTTTCTTCTTGTAAAAATCTTTCTTCTTGCGCTTGTTCTAAAGAATTTTGAGTTTTTTGAGAAAATTGAAGCCATGCATCATTCATTTCATTTTCAGATGAAATTATTTGAGAAGATTCAAGCGGCTGCGTTGAATCTTGGGATTGAGACTTAGTATTTTTGAAAAATTGAATATTTAAATTTTTAAAAGGATTAATAGCATTTACAAATTCTTCGAAATCTTGACCTATTTTTTCAAAATCAATTATTTTTTTTCTTTCTTCCGACATTTTTCCATCCACATTTTCTATTTTATGTATAATTGGCTTCTTCTTTCTACAGAATTGCATATTTCGTACAGAAATACTTAACAATTTTGGAAATCGATTTTAATAATATAAAGATCGGTCTTATTTTCAAGATAGATTTGCAATAATTTATGATTTGTGAATTATTATATAGCTCCAAATTTCGGATTTTTAAGTAATGATTTTTGAATTCATGTAACTTTTATTAATATTGCACTAATTATTATAGAGTCATTATAATTTGATTTTGTGCTTTTAGCATATCTTCTAAGATTAGATTCATTGCATCTCTTATATCTGTTGAAGAAGTAGGAATACTACGCTTAGCATTTACACTTGCTAACAATATTTCACTTAATCCCCGAATAATCATATCAGGAGAATACCAAGGGCGTTTTGATGCCCACCATTGTTGACATGAATGAATTCCACGATCCAAGAAGTTGCGAGCATTATCAAATAGCATCTGTTGTTCTTTATTCATAGAACTAATATATTTTTGCGCAAGATGGACGGTGGTGAGAGCATACATAATGAACCGATGTTGTTCTTGATGAAGCTTGTTATTTGGATCAAACCATAATGGAAATGGAACTTTCCGTTCAAGATCGTATGGCATAGTACTCCAACTGGATGCGCGTGGAGTTTGTTTAGCGCCAACTGGAAATTTCTGAATGATCTCAGAGACGGTTAACAATTTTATATCATCACGATGTGGTAACGAATCAAACAAAGGATTAAGGAAATTTTTGATAGCATGCTTCACATGATGACCAAAAGTTTCTCCATCCATTGCTAAAATTACATAATAATCATGATCTTGATTTTTATATTTTAATCGTTGTGCAAAGGCTTCTACGGTATTAACTTTGTCAAATGCACAATCTATTGAAATTAAATCATCCCGAAAGATTAATTTTAATCCTGTTTTTTCATGTTCTGAAATAAAAGTTGAAGGAAATTCATTAAGAATATTTGCTATTCCTGAACTAATTACCCATTCAAATCCAGATTTCTTTATTGCTGGAAAAATTTCTTCACTTATTGCCATTTCTGGGGGAAAAAATCCTTTAGGTTGATAAACTGAGCCGAAATATTGTCGATTTGTTTTTGAATTAAGTTGAATTTGACGAATGACCTCAGGTTCAGGAATAAGCGGTAATAAAGGATGGAATTTCCCAGATCCTGTAAAATCGATTTGACCACGAGAAGCCATTGCTGCGATACCTTCAATAATATCTTTAAAACCATAATCATCCAATTGTTCAGTTAAGGTTGCATTGATATTCAACGTGATTTTCGCTTCAGGGTGTTCTCTTAAAGCATCTAAAATTGGTCGATAGGATTCTTTTACAATTTGTTTAATTACAGGAGCAATTTGCACCGGTGGCTGATAAATATGTAATAAAAAGGCAAAAAACACTGTCATGATTATCGACTCTTGATATATATGAGAATTTGTTCTATTAATATTTTGTAATTCAACAAAAATTTTTTTTTTACACATTGTTTGATTCTTTTTTTCTAACTATAAAGAATATTTAGAATAATAATAATATGGTTTCCTATGAAGTTAGTTGCTTAAATTGAAGTGTAGATTAGTTTTGAGTATACAACCAAAATAGATTTATATGAAATAGAGCGAAGAAAAGAGAATAGAGAGAAATCAAACTTTTCTAGCTCTGAAAAAGAAATAAGTAAAATCAAAAAAGAAAAGTGCATAGCAAAAAATAATTGAAAATTTGAAAATTTGAAAATTCTCTCATCAAGATAGAATTGGAAAAAAATCATTCATCGCTTGAAAAATTCGTTTAAAACATTCTTCAATTTGGTTTGCAGCTACTGAACAGAAAGCAAATCTGATGCCATTAACATTTTCTTCCAGATTTTCATTAGGAAATGTTCCAACTTTATATTTTACAACAAGATGATCAGCAAATGTTGTAGCAGAAACTCCATTTAAATTTAAAAATACGAAAAATCCCCCTGATGCTGGATCAATACTAATATTTGGATGAGAATGTGCATTAAACGCTCTAATCGTTTCTTCATAGCGAACTTTCAATAATTCATGGATCTTATTTTGATCTTCAAGGAGCTTTACAAACCCATCGTTCAAGTATTCCACTAATATTTCTTGAATAAAATGATTTGAATTACTTATTGTGGAGCGAATCATTCCTTGAAGCTTATTTTCCCATTCCTTTCGAAAAGCAGGCACTTCTTCAGGTTTGATCCAAGAAGAATGCATTCCTAAAGTAATACATGCAATTCTTCCACCATACATTAACATTTCCTTTGAAGCACCATCTAACTTTAATGGAATTAAAAGGGGATGACGATTTACTAGCATGTAGAATAAAGAATTTGAAATAACTGTATTATTAAAAACAAATCCTTCATAGGCATCATCACATAAGACTACAATCGGTTTTTGGAGCCGTTCACAAGCATCTAAAAGAGCTTCAATAATTTTGCGCGCTTCTATCGTTGTTGGGCAATATCCTGTAGGGTTGTTTGGAAAGTTAAGTATCACTACAATTTTATCCTGTGTTTTTGCACATTCTTCAATAGATTCAATCATTCCGTTTAAATTAAACTTGTTTTCTTTAAAAAAATCAAATAATGATAATTTTAGACCGTTTTGATATTTTAATACCGCATCATAATTTCCCCACCGCTTGTTAGGACATACAATAGATTCTCCTGGATTTAAAAACATACGACTTGTGAGAAAAATAGCATTTGTTATCCCGTTGCAAATTTGAGGTTTTGTAATCAAATCATGAAGTAATATTGGCGGATACGGCATGTTTCTAGCCATTTCACCTTTTTTAATAATCCAAGCTTCCCATAGATTCCTAAATGCAGAAACTCCTGCAACAGGAGCATAGGATGCAACGCGCTCAGGTTCAATATTCAGATATTTCTGTAATCCAGGCATTGAATAAACAATTTTCTTATCACGACCAGTGGGAATCATATCAGTTTCAATACCGAAAGCACTACCTATAGTTGCGTTATATTCTCCTTCTGTTTTGGCACGATTAGCCCAATAAAAAATTCCATTTGGATGGAAAATTCGTTTTCCAACATCAGAAAAACTTTCAAAGACAGGGGTTTGTTCTAAAAGCGGAAAATTCATGATTATCAACAATGTAACCCATTAATGAAATGCCACATTTAAACTCATTTACAAGTGAACGTTTATTCAAGTGTACATATTTAATTCAACCCGCAAATATCCCATATGAATATCCATTCTTACAAATTTCTGAATTTAATGGATTTTTGGAAATTGCGATAATAACATTTATAAAAGTTCTTCGAGAAATGTGGATCACTCATAGGGAGTGTTATTCAATTGACCGAAAGAAATGAAGAATATTTTAAACAATTCATTGGCTATGAATTCGGACCAGACAAATACAGAGTTAAAGGTAAGAATTTATCTGCCTATAGTGCCGCGATCGGAGATAAAAATCCAAAATTCTACGTGGAAAAGCCAGAGGGTGATGAAAAACCAGATTATTCTCACATCGTTGCTCATCCCGCCTATGCTGCCACTTATACCATTCCTGGCTTGTTAATGCAATTAGCCGAAGTGAAGGATAAAGAAGGAAACAAACTAGTTAAAAACATTGGAAAATTGCTCCATACCTCGCAGGAATATAATTACGACGGGTGTGATCCCTTAACACCTGCAGATAGAAAGGTGTTCACCGTGGGAAAAATAGTAAATCTATTTATAAAAAACGAAAAACTGTGGGTTGAATTGCTGTTCACCTCCACCAATGCCGATAAAACAAAAACATTTTGCCGCACAACCATAAAAGGGTTGTTGCGAAAGGGAGGTTTTTAAAATGGTTGAAGTAGGAATGCATGTTTTAAAAACGGATGGACCTGTCACGAGAGAAATGATCTTAAAATATGCGAAAGCATCTGGAGATCACAATCCCATTCACGTCAATGACGAATTTGCCGAAAAAGTAGGACTAAACGGCGTGATCGCACATGGAATGCTTTCATTCGGATTCGGAGCACATCATTTAAACGATTTCGCTGAAGAAGTAAAAGGACAATTGATTAACCTAGGATGCGAAATGAGGGGGATGGTAAGACCAGGAGATTATATTCTGACGCACATCACCGTTAAAGCAATAAATGATAATATTTTGGAAATTGAGATGATTCAGAACTCTAAAATGCCATTAAAACTGGAGAAAGCAGGGGAACAAATCGAGACTTATGAGGGTTTGGAACGCGGCTGGGTCAGTGAAAAGGAAAAAGATCTGATTAAGACCGAAGAGACGGAAAATGGAACGCTGACATATCGGGAAGCGTTAGTTAACAAAGGTTGGGCAAAAATTCGAGTATAGAAAAAAAGATGATTTTTCAAAATGAAGGAGGTATTAATTTTATCCTTCTTTTTTATTTTCTTTTTATATTTTTGGTGTTTTAATTAATTACGTAAATAATGACTGATACGATGCTTTATTTAAAATAACCTATTGGGTTATTTGCATAATCCCATATAAAATAAGCGAATAATAAAATAAAGAAACTCGCAACTGTAATACCATAAGTTTTCAACCAAGATTTCAATTTATTTTTGGAAGAAGAAAGAATTCTTAACTTTTTAGATATTTGGGGGAAATCATGCAAAATTTGTTTTTCATGAGTGGATTTCAGAGGTTCAAAAGATATTTTTTTTAACGATTCATGTTTTTTAGATATCTTATTCTGAATCAAATTGAAAACAAGAACCAAAATCCAGATTATGAATGAAAATTTTAACGTCACCACTTGTGGCCAAAAATAAAACTCATAATCTACATATATCCCTGCCATATACCACATTTTAGTAATCCATCCTCCAAATATTGGTAAACTGTTTAAAAGAAATAAAATCGCCTGTCTAGCCGGGATGGAAGAATGTTTTTCTTCCAACAAGAAATAAGAGAAATAATTTAAAACCCCAAATATACTGATGAAAAGAGTATAGAAACTCCAGATATACAAATCTCGGAAAAATCCGCTAAGGGTTATTTCTCCGTATATAAAATCAAAAAGCCATAACAAGCCTAAACCAAAGAAATTTATTCCTAGAATCATCCAATTTATATAATTCCCCATTATTTTCTTTTTCGAAATAACTTTCTGTTTTTCTTTATTCATAGTAGTTCTGGTTTTTTTGGCCCAAAGTATTCCTAAACTAACCAAATTTGCCAAAAAGATTAAAATAAATACCGTATTATTTTCGCTGAACAGATTCCTTTGCCATTTTCCCAAGAAAGATTCATTAGGAATAGACTTACCCCAAATTGGTTTAATAAAAAGCCACCAGAGACGCCAAAAATTCGGATATTCTCCATCTACTGCTGGAACGGACATTTGTAGATAATTATATAAAGCAAGCATTTCGTCTGTAAAAAAAAGGAGTGAATTTCTCAATCGAATTGGTCCTTGATAAGTAATGAAAATATAAATACTGAGGATAAGCGTAAAGCTCACATAACATATACTGATGCCTAAAAGCCACTTCCCCGTCTCATATACCCATTTCAGCAATCTATTTGAATTATTTTGAATATCTTTCATTTTATTTCGTCCTTTTGATTTAACAAGAGCTTTTTCCCTGTCTATTACTGAGGTTTTCAAAAGCGTATTTAGTATTTAAATTTTGTAGAGATAGTACAGAAAAACGAATATATAAATATATAGGGTTTACTCATTGGAACATTCATGGCTGATTTATCACCTTAAATGATCCAAAACCTTAAACCTAAAGTCGTATTAACGAACTTGATGTATTTTTTCAGTAATATAGTAAAATGAGGTTTGTTTAACATGGTAAAAAAAGTAGGAATCAATGGATTCGGGCGAATTGGGCGGTTATTTTTCCGATTGGCATGGAATAATCCCGAAATTGAGATTGTAGCTATCAATGATTTAACTGATACAAAAACCACCGCAACGCTATTGAAATACGATACAGTACACGGAAAGTTTCACGGAACAATTGAAGCAAAACCCAATTCTATAGTAGTTGATGGAAAGGAAGTACCTGTATACGCAGAACGTGATCCACTGAATATCCCATGGGAAAAGCACGGGGTTGAAATTGTTTATGAATCTACAGGTGTATTTCGCAAACGGGATGGTTATTCAAAACATTTAAAGCATGAAGGTGTTCGTGTTGTTTTAGTGAGCGCACCTGCTGATAAAGAGATTAACTGCACAATAGTCTACGGAGTGAATAATGACTCTTATAAGAAAGGAGAACACAATGCTGTAAGTGCTGCATCATGCACCACAAATTGTTTAGCTCCCGTAGTAAAAGTACTGCATGATAATTGGGGAGTAAAACGTGGAACCATGACTACTGTCCATGCCTATACTAATGATCAACGCACTTTAGATTTTCCTCACAAAGATTTACGTCGTGCTCGCACAGCAGCCGCAAACATCATCCCAACTTCAACAGGTGCAGCTAAAG
This sequence comes from Candidatus Harpocratesius sp., assembly GCF_054039255.1. Classification (NCBI taxonomy): domain Archaea; kingdom Promethearchaeati; phylum Promethearchaeota; class Promethearchaeia; order Promethearchaeales; family Promethearchaeaceae; genus Candidatus Harpocratesius; species Candidatus Harpocratesius sp. The sequence goes on along the minus strand of NZ_JBPLBG010000033.1, from coordinate 81,851 downwards.
CGATAGGTTTGGTTATTCCGGAGTTAAACGGTAAATTAGATGGAATTGCAATTCGTGTTCCCGTTCCAGACGGTTCTTTAGTTGATTTAACAGTCGAATTAGAAAAACCAGCTACTGTGGAAGAGATCAATACAGCTATGAAGGTAGCGGCCGAAGGTGAATTAAAGGGAATTTTAGGTTATACCGAAGATCCTATTGTTTCTTCAGATATCATTGGAATTAAGGAAGGATCATTGTTTGATGCAGGAATGACAAAAGTTATGAATGGAACATTTGTGAAAATTCTTTCTTGGTATGATAATGAAGCTTCCTTTACTAATCAGACAATTCGATTAATTACTAAATTGCTTTAAAGAAGATTGCTATTACCCAATATAGGAATCATACTATTAACAATTCCCTTTTTTTCTCTTATTTTTATTAATGAATTTTCTTTATTATAAAGAATAAATAGGAAAAACAAGGCGATTAAGTATTAATTTGTCAAAATAAAGAAAAGTCTTCTTAATCTTATATGTTAAATAATCGTGTGATGATATTATATTGTAGAAGAGAATATCATGAGATGATATAATTTATGATAATACTTGAAGAAATTTGGTTTATTAATGATTATGGAATTTGTCTTTTTAATTATTCAATAGATAAAAAGATGGACCCTGAATTGTTCAGTCCAATATTTACAGCAATTAACCAATTTGGGCAAAAAGCCGTGAAAAACTCAATTAATGAAATCTCAATGGGAAAAAATTATCTTTTGAGTTTAGATATTCCCGATTATAACTTAAAATTAGTTGGAAGAACTAGTCAAACTAAAAACCGGGAAATAATGGAAAAAATGTTAAATGAAATCGCGGATAAATTTAAAAATCATTTTTCTGTTGAAGAAATTGCGCGTTATAAAGGACAGGTTGACCAATTTACTCCCTTTTCCCAATTTATCACAGCATATTTCGATCAACAAGAACAACTCATTCAAAACTTCAAATCTATTCTCTAATTTGATTTTAGTATATTATCAATTCTAATTTTTTCATTTATTCTTAATCTGTTTCTTAAATCTATTTTTGAATATATTCTCGTGTTTACTCTTTAGTGCGAAAAAGTTTAGAATAGATTCCTTCATCATTTATTCTATTTGTTCCCATTTTTTTGGAAAATGCTTAGTTTTGGAAAAAGACAGCCTGTGGAATGTTGGTATTCAACATATTTTTCTCCAAAACGACGTACCAAATCTGCTTCTTCAATTTTAATCATAATAGGAGTGTAAACAACAATAAAAATCAATGAAATCAAAGTAGCAGTCCATGAATTAGTCATTAGCCCCATAATTACCCACATTGGGAATTCTCCAACAGTTTGTGGATGTCGAATATATTTATAAATACCAGAATACAGTGGAGTATCTTCAGATGGAATCATTGTTTCTTTCCCTGCAGCTTTCATTCCAAAACTAAAAATAATGCCAAATGGAATTAGTAATAAAGCCCCAAACAATATTGCATGCCATAATTTTGGAAAGATCGGAAAAAATAAATCAGGAATTGGGAAAACAACCCACAATATTAAATTTATTAAAACAACTGTTTCAAATATTGAAGCAATAATTCGATAGGTTGCACACCGTTTCCATGCCTTCTTTCCTATTTTTTGGCTGAGTTTTACAGGGGATAAGCTAAGCGAGTAAAAAATTGCAAATAAAATTAAATTTATATTTAATATTATGAAATTTATAATTTCAAGCATGTTAGCACTTCGATTGTTTTTATAGATAATTCAAACTTATTCGTACAATTATTGTTATAATCTCCTTTTTGATTAATAAAAAAATTATGATTGCCTTTAAATTCAACAAAAATTCTAATTATTACTATGTTTTACTAATTATTGAGGTGTGAATGCTATGCCAGAAATAAAATTCACAAAAATCACCGATATGGATATCAAGAATAAAAAAATATTGGTTCGCGTCGACATCAACTCTAGTATTGATTTAGAAAAGCACGAAATTCGAAGTGATCCACGAATCAAAGCAATCTTGCCTACTTTAGAAGCGCTTAAAGAAGCAGCTGTAGTTTTAATCGCTCACCAAAGCCGATTTGGAAAACCGGATTGTATTGATTTAGATCTCCACGCACAACGATTAAATGAATATCTTGGCGGAAGAGTAAAATTTGTGCGAGATTTATTTGGAGATGAAGCAATTGCAGCCATTAAAGTACTGCAACCGGGTGAAGTTTTATTATTAAATAATGTTAGACTCTGGAAAACCGAAACAGAAGTTAAAAGTATTGAAGAAGCTGAACAAACGGAACTTATCACCAAATTATCACCACTTTTTGATTATTTTGTCAATGATGCATTTGGAGCTGCTCATCGAGCCCACGTTTCTTTAATTGGTTGGCCAACAATTTGTGCGGGACCAACAGTAGAACGAGAATTGAAAATGGTACAGAAACTGTTTAAACCGGAAAAACCTTCTGTATGGTTAGTTGGGGGGGCAAAAGCCTGGGATAAATTTCAAGCACTTTCATTCAACTTAGAGAATGGAAGCATTGATAAAGCATTAGTTTGTGGTTTAACTGCGATTCTTATCTTAGAAGCTAAAGGAATTTCAATGGGGGATGCAAATAAAAAATTTATTGCAGATGATTTAGAAGCCCATAGAGATGAAATTCGTGCAGTCTATGAAAAATATATTGATGCTATTGAATTACCTCTCGATTTAGCATATGAAGAAAATGGAATTCGAAAAGAAGCACCTACTGAAGAAGCAGGCGCATTGAATGTATCAACAGGAGATATCGGTCAAAAAACCATTGAAAAATATAAAACAATTCTTAAAGAGGCTAAAACAATTGTTGCTAATGGTCCACCTGGCATTTTTGAAAATGAAAATTTTAAACAATCATCATTTGAAATCGTAGAAGCTATGGCGGCAGCAGCCGATGCTGGAGCATTTGTGGCAATTGGTGGAGGAGATATGGGTGCTGTTGCAGAAATGTCGGGATATGGAGATAAGATCACAATTTCTACAGGTGGCGGAGCATTACTTAAAATTTTAAGTGGGAAAGATTTACCCTTATTACAAGTACTTCGAAATAAAATGCCAAATAAAGAATAAATGTTGAAATATAATGCTTAGCTAAATTCCAAAATAATTTTGGATACATAATCAAAAAATGCACTTATTTTTTTTTCTTAAGTTCTTGCGATTATACAAAGTTCTAAAAAATCAATGAATGCATCGATCTCGTCCATTTTTTCATTGGAACTTAAAATTTAGTATTCAAATTCATGTCTTTTTTGGAAAAAATACGAAAAATCATTAAATCTTGATTGTAAATTCCTTTTCTTTATTAATAGTTATAACAAAAAAAAAATTTAATTTCTTCAACCATTCATACATTTTTAATTAAAACTAATCTACACTTATCAACAATTGTCAAGATTAATCAATATTAAGCAACCATTTCCACAACGGTATATATTTAATTGTCTTTTCTTTCTTTTTAACTGTGTGCTCTTCATCCCACGTAATAAGAAGTAGATTGTCGCATTTTAATTCTTGATTTGCTTTTAAAAGCCCTTTTTCTTCGCGGTTTCGGGTCTTTACTGAATTAATTTTATAACAAACTTGAATAAGTTGAATTATCTTTGTTTCTGATTTAATGACGAAATCCACTTCATATTGTTCAGGAGATTTCCAATAGTATATCTCAAAAGGAACTTCATTCATAATTGATCGTTGCTTTAATTCTAAAAAGACTAAATTCTCAATTTGACGTGTGATATTATTCTCTGTCCGGAATCCAATTTTTGCATTAAGACCTAAATCAACAGAATATATTTTTCGTGGAGATTTGTGTTGAGTTTTATAACGTCGGCTGTAAATAGGAAGACTAAAGAAAAGATATGCCTTTTCCAAGTAATCTAAGTAAGTTGCGACTAAATTCTTGTTCATTTCCAATGAACCAGCCAATCTAGAATATGTATAATAACTTGCAGGAGTTGATAGAAAATAATAAGCCAATTTTTCTAAATCGTTCGGTTTATGAATTCGATAACGATGAACAATGTCTTTCATCAAAATTGAGCTAAATAAATCACGTAAATAGCGCGGAGAATCTTGATATTTGAAAATTTCAGGAAATCCTCCTGAAATAAGATAATTCTCCAAATGATTTTTAATAGAACCAATTTGCTCATCAGTATAACCATGAAAATTAAATTGTTTTAAAGTTAAATACTCACGAAAACTAAAAGGAAAAAGGTCATAACGAAGAAATCGGCCGGTTAAGTGAGTACTTAATTCTGAACTTAATAAAGTTGAATTACTTCCTGTGATTAAGACAGTGTAATTACGACGGAGAAGCCTATTCACAAATAATTCCCATTTTTGCTGATTTTGCGGTTCATCAAGTAAAATAGTTGAGATTTTTCCATAAACATTGTGAACTGCTGTCAAAATTTCTTGAAATCCGTCAGATTTCAAATCTCCAAAGCGTTCATCATCGAAATTTATATATCCATATTTAATTTTTTTATCAGAAACATTAATGTTATCAGAAGTACAAGATTGAAGGAGTTGATGAGCATATGTGCTTTTCCCCGATCGACGCACTCCCATAATAATAATTGCTATTCCTTTTTCTATTGGTACTTGAAGTTGTCTTGGAATAATTCTGTTGTTTGAGAATAACTCTTGAATTTCCCTTTGCTGATCTCGAAGAATTTTTTCAAACAATATGAAAACCTAATGATTTTAAGTAAATTCAATTATTTAAATTTTGGCTAATTAACTGACTAAAAATTTTAAATTATGGCCAATATAATAACTAAAATTTTAAAATTCTAGTTGATATTCTGACAATAATTTAAAAAAACTAGCTGAGAATAATTCAGTTATTTGAATTTTTTTTAATAAAAGACAAATCTACAGCAAATTTTATTTATCTTAAACAAATTCTAATTTTTGCGCCAATATTTTCGACAATTATCCAAAATATCCAATTACTTTTAAGTCGACATTTTTAAGCCTTTAAATCTGGTCAAGAATTTCACATTTCCATCATTCTTCTTTGAATTATTTTGAATATTTCTCATTTTAATTCTTCTTTCATTTTTACATAGGCTTTTCCTAATTTTTCGAGTAATCTTAATTTTAAAATTCTGATATATTAAAGGGTTCATTTTTCTCTTTATTAAGATTTTTATAAGCTTTCAAAAGAATTATTACAGCAATTATTGAGACGATACCTTGTTGGAGAAAATCAGAAAGAAAAGGGAATAAAATAAGCATAGGTGTTATAATACCAAAGCTTAGAACTAATTTTTGCTTTTGTTCCCATACCTTATTTCTGCCTCTAACAAGAATAACAATCAATAAAGGTGTCAATGCGAGTAGAATAAAGGAGAATAACCATGGAACATTTATTGTTGGAAAAATATAAGAAGAAAATGCCCAAAGGAAAAATCCAATAATTCCAGAAAAGTATAACCAAATTAAAGATGTTTGTAAAGGTTGTGAAGTGGAAGATTTTAGAGATGGTAATTTTAAAGCAATAATAAAGAGAACAACTGTTAGAAGTACAGTTAAAAGATAGGGTATTAATGGTGGATTATATTTATTTATTAAATAAAACATTATTAAACTTAAGAAATATAAAATAACTACAATTATTTTCCATTTTTTTGATTCGATTATAGGACGATCTCTATATTCTGGGAAAAAAATATCTAAAATCGTAAGTGGAACCCAGATGCTCATTACAACATGATAAATAGTTACACTTATAGCCCACACCAAGTTGATCCCCCAAACCCGACCGTAAACATTTAGTGGATCGATTCCAAAATCAGGGTTGAAGAAAGATCTTAAACTTAGTCCTTCTTCTAATATACCATATATAGCACCTAAGATGATAACACTCAATGTCGAAAGATTTTTTGATACTCTTATTTCATGAATTATCAGCAATCCTATGCCATATAAACAAATTAAGGGAATTAAAATCCATGGTAAAATCATTTTAAATAATGGAGTTGTCATTGAGACTGCTTCCCCAAAAAACGGTCCCATTAGAAGTACTGTAATAATAACTCTAGCTTTTCTGCTTTTAATTAATTTCATAGAGCCAATATTAAATTACCAATTTTTAAATTTACCTATCTTAATTTAAGAATTTTCAATAAAATAAAGAATCCTACATTTTCCACCACCATCGAGATATTTCAATTAATTTTTACGAATTTATAGGTTGATTGTATGTGAAAATTCACCCACCAACCAATTACGATATTCTTGGAATGTCATTCGATGTTTTGAGTAAATTTGTTCTCGTTCGATTTACCAGAAATTAAAAAGCAAATATTTACCAATTTCTGTGAACAAGCAAGTTGCATCATTAATTGAATGCTAAATTGCCTTATGCACATCAACATCGCGAAATGCGGTGTCGATCTGCCATCTCATTTTGTAATGTCGCTTGATGGTATATATGAATGATTTAGAATGATAATGAAGTTAAGTAGTAATGAGTAATGCATATTATTGCTTAGAAGCCGCTTTCAAAAATATTTTTTCTTGACGATTATTCATTTTAATCGAATTAATCGATTGATTTTCACGAGCATACAGAAGGACCTAACAACGCATCAATTTGTGATTTTGACCTTTTTTTATCATCGTACCAAGTTCATACTGCTGAATTCGACCTTTTTATTCGGTAGATAATCCTTTTTACAAATTTTAAGTTGTTTGTAATTTTTTGTAGGAGTAATAACTTCAATATTTCGTTGTTTGAAAGATTTAAAAATATTGTGTCGATAATATTCCTGATCAACTACATAAACTTTGATATTTAAACCTAATTTAATCAATCAGCCCATAATTTTAATCATGAAAAAAATTTTTGATTCTCTTTTTGCTACATGATGGCACTCGACATAAATTGATTTTTTTGGCCAGGAATCATCATTCATGGTATTGTCGTATTTGTCTGGTTCCCTTAACCATTTTATTACTCTAATCATCGAATCTGCGCGTTTTCATCAATAAGCCAGATATATTAAATCAAATTCAAAAATATAAGAATTAAAAATTAAAAATAGAATTTGAAAGAAAAATACGCCGAATCATCTTTTCAAAGATAATTTGATAATTTTCCTCGATTTTCAGCAATGTTGGCTTACGTAACCAATCATTAATCGTCGTTTGATGCGGAAAAGCTCTTGAAAACCGTCCGTCACTATATTTTTGGGGTTTGAAATCTAAAAATTTATATGACCACAGGTTCAATTTTTTACAAGCATGGTGGATTGAAACTCCACGAATCCAAGAATAACATAAAATGGCCAAAATATTTTTTAGACACCATTTCTTGCTTTGACGAGTGATTGATAGATTATATGCCTTTTGAATAGAATTCGCGAGATTTTTGAAAATTGAAATCTTATTATTTTTTGGATAATATGCGCCGAATCGGGAAACTTAGTGCGTGATTTGGGGCATTTTGTTCACAATTTATCCAAAATATCCATTTAATTTATTCTTGCTTATGCAATTACTAGATGGTGCAATTAATTTTGAAGAGCATTTTTTTGTTGAATACTTGAGAATTGTTTTAGATAATTTTTATAGCAGAATACCTTATTCACCATAAGGATTAGATTCAATTAATTTGCCGTGATTCTATTCTTACACTTAATTTAATTCTATTTACTGAATTAATTTTGTGGAGATCGATTCAAATGTCATGGAAAGATAATGTTACTCTGGTAATCAATCAATTACGCCCTAGTTTACAAGCAGATGGGGGAGATGTAGAAGTTTTAGATATTTCCGATGATGGAATTGTGAAAGTGGAATTACAAGGTCACTGTCGTGGATGTCCATATTCACAAATGACTTTAAAAAATGGGATAGAGCAAATTTTAAAGGAAAAAATTCCAGAAGTTAAAGAAGTCATAAATGTATGAACTTAATTCTTTTTTATTTTTCACTAATTATATCAAATAATTAATTCTATCACATAGCTAATGCGAACTTGATAATAAATTTAGATTAAGAAATATTTGCATAACTTTAAGGAAGTTCTTATTCTCTAATAAGGCAATACTTTCCGAAAATCTAAACTTCACGGTAATTACGTGATGGACGGTTTTTTTGCGACAATTAAGAATCGATGTGCAGCCACTTTAAATTCTCCCTGCTTTTCAATGATTTGGTGAACTTGTTTTAAGGAAGTATAGTACTTTTCAACAGAAAAATCTGGAATCTGCCAAGGTACTGCTTTTAAATAATAAACCAAAGCCCCAATTTCCTTATAATGCATAAAGGGAAATTCTTCTAATTGCAAGTCAATAGAAAAACCCGTATCTATTAATTCTTTCACTGCATAATCAAGTGTCCAAAATTCCATATCAAAACCAACTGTACTTCCTAATGCACGATTTAAATCTAATTCATTTTTACCACCCACTTGCTGAGTAATAAAAAATGCTCCAGGCTTCAAGATTCGATAAATTTCTTGAGCATTATAACTTTCATGTCGATTAATTATCAGATCAAAATAATTATCTTGATATGGAAGATGAGAATCATCCTTAATAAAAGATACTTCAATCCCCAAAGGAATTAAACGGGATCGGGCAATTTTGATATTATTTTCGAATCCTTCGGTAGCTTTTGTATTTGGAGGAAGATTTGGATGTAAAGAAGAAAGAAATTCACCTCCACCTGTTCCCATATCAAGCATCGAATGAGTTTGGGAAAAATAGGAAGTAATGATACTCTGATAATCCCACGAGAGAGGATCTTCAATTATTTTTTCTTTTAACTCAGAAAAATCCCATCCGATAAATTCGCGCTCATATTCAGCCTGTAAATATCGAAATAATGGTTCTTTTTCAAGTGCCAATTTTTTAGTGATAAAAGTCATATTAAATTAATCTCTAATGAATTCTGTCTTTTCTCTAATTATTTTTTTAAAATTTGATTTTTAATCTTCTCAAATATACCATCCCCTCTTGAAAAGGGACAAACTTTAATACAAATGCTACAACCTTGCATTTTATTAAATTGAGGATGACATTTAATTGGATCCAAACAGCGGGATAATTTTCCTATAGTTTCTATATTAGTTTTATATACAAATTTTGTTTCTTGAATTGCATCAGGTGGGCAGTATTTTTGGCATAATTTACAAATCCTACAATATTTTTCAATCCAAGAATGTTCAGTCGAATCTGTAAATGCAAATACAGGATGTTCAATATAGATGGGAGCAATACGTTGGCGTTGTCCGAATTCAGGAGTGATCAGAAGTCCGTTCATTCCTTGCCATCCTAGTCCTGCTTTTGCAGCTAATGGTACATATGAAACTAACCCACCAAGAGGATGATTTGGTTGACAGCGAATACCGTGTTTTCGCAACCATTTAGCAATATCCAATACAGCTTTACCTAAGTGATTATAAACACGAATTGTTTCAAATCCTGCTTTAGCACGTGGAGCTGTATCAATTCGATCTTTTTGCATTTCTTCGATTAAAACTAAAGCATATGGAAAAAGAATATGGCGCCCTTTAATGATTATATCACGCGGAACTTTAGTAAATCCTATTCGATGAATTCTCCATTTATTTTTGGCATATGAGAGTAGTTTCTGCCATAAATTATCGTAATCATATTGAGGATCTTGTTTTTTTTGTTTATTAATTGAATTTATGGAATTATTTGCTTTCAGTGTCTGAAATTGCTTATATACACCATATGCAGTACCAATTATTTGAGGAATGGTTATTATTTGAGACCATAGATCATTCCAGCCGAATTTATCTGTCATATTCTTCATGATGTTCAAATATTTAATACGATCTAATGGATTATTCAGTAACAAATTTCGTATTTTTAAAAATCCGAATTCAGGAGAATCTTCGCAAGATTTGATAACATTGGGCATATCTCGGGTTTTTTCTAAGAAGTTATGAGTTATTGGATTTGCTGCAGGTAAGCGCAGGGATTTTATTGTTTTTTCCAGTTTTTTCAAACCAAAATCTGACATAAGCAATTATTTATTTTAAGCGGAAATAATATATAGTCTTTAGCTCTGCGATATAATCATCTTTAATTTTATAATTTAGTAATTGAAATTTCTTATAACTTTAATTTTTTTTCTCAGTGCTACTTATTATTTTACATCCATAATAATATCTGAATTATTTATCTATTCATACTTACAATGAACGAGCAATCTCGACAACAATTTAAGATGATTGTAGTTGCAACTGAAAATGGACTCCCATTAGTGTCTGTAAAAATAGATAAAGATTTAAAAGAAGAATATCTCACACCATTTTTTTCATCAATTCATCAATATTCAGATCTGGGTGGTCTACAGAGCCATCAAACAAATGTGACTATTAATGATTATGAAATTGTGATAAATCGAAAAGATGGATTAATGTTAATTGGTGTTTTTGACAAGGATATGAAAAAACTCTCAATTATGCAAGATAATATGTATAAAATTCTTACATTATTTAAAAAAATGTATAAAGAAGAACTTGAAGCGATCCAAGAGAATAAACCAGTAGACATGAAAATTTTTAAGAAATTTGAATTTTTGATTGAAAACGCGATACAAACATACATTCAACAACTAAAGGAAGATGAAAAAAATCACGATAAAGGAATATTTGCTAAACTTGTCAGTTTATTTAAAAAAAAGCCAGAAGAATAATTTTCTTAATATTCATAATTGATCTTTTAGTTAAAAAAAAATATCTAAGAGATATTAACTAACTAAATATTTCTTAGAGCGCCCTCGATAAAATGATGATAACATTTCAGCGATAACTCTTATTAATTCATCTTGCTGAGTTATTGTACAGACCATTTCATCCAATTTTTCAGTAACAGGTCCATAAAAGGCTTCTTCTTGATCCCGGTTAGCACCAAATACATTAACAGGAAAATCAGGAACTTCTCGCAAATCAATGTTATCCATTTCAACCAAGCGTTTTGCTAAATCTTTATCAGTGATCTTGCATGCAATTGTAACTTTTTGTCGTATTTTTGTCTGTTCAATGGCTTTTATAGGAAGCATACTCATGTCAGGAACAACAATCAAACAATGAAGTTTAGTTCGTCTTACCATAGCATCTAAAAAGGTCATAATCGATTGTTTTGTAACGATCTGCCAGGTTCCTTCAGCTTTTAATAATTCCATTTCTTTTACATCTTCCCAAACACCTTCGAATTGCTTGCGATAAGTATCGCTGATTTCGATAGCTGATTTAATGGGATCATAGATTACTTTTTCAATTGTATCAACTGCTTTATAAAACTTTTTACCTGTATTTTCATATTCATTAAGAGACTTTTCGCCAATCGTATCAGATACAGCCAAGAATCCTGCATTCAAAGATTTAATCGATTCGTGTAAGTTTGATTTGTGCGTTTTTGCTTTTTCAATAAATCCATCTGCTGCAGATTTAACTGTATCAATTATAGATTTCTCTGTAGAAGAAAGAGTATTAAGAGAATTTGTTTCAATTTGCTTGGAAGTTGTGGTTATGTTTCCAGTTAAAGCTGACGAAAGAGATTCAATAGACTTCTTATTTTCTTCATAACCCCTTTCAATGGCTCTAATGTTCTGTTTTATTGTTTCAGTTATTTTTTCTTTAATTTGATTTGTTGTGGAAGTATTTTTCTGAACACTTGCTTCAATAGTTGCAGCAATTTCTCTTTTCATTGTTTTTGTTCCATCTGAAAGTGTTGAACCAAATGAGTCGACATTTTTCTTCAATATCTTAGTATTATTGTTCTTTATCTTAGAAATCGACGAATTTAGTGTTTTAGAAATACTATTAATCTCTTTATTTATTCCAGTAACAGAATTAACAATATTATTCTCAAAAGAATTAACTTCATTTTGTATATTTTTAGTGAAAGATTCAACAATATTCTGAAATTCAGTTTTAAAATCTGAAAGAAATGATTTTTGGGATTCAGAAAATTGTGAATGAATTGTCTGATTCATTAATTCCATACCTGATAAAATTTCGGTGCTATTTTTATTAGAAACATCGATAAGTCGATCAGATTCTTGAATAATATTTTCAGTAAAACTAGTTAAATTCTGCTCAATTTCAGTTAATAATTTACTTGATTCGTCAGTCAGAGTTGTGTTAAAAGTGACGGCTGTTTCTTTTACTGCATTCATTAATTGACTTATCTTCTCATTAAGTTTTTCTTTTACTAAATTTATTGCTGATTTCAAAGAAGTTTTACGTTGTTCGCTAAGCTCCTTAATTTTTAAAACCAAATTATCCAATTCTTCAGAAAGTATATCCATATTTGAATCAAATTCGCTAGAAATGACCGATTTTTGCTCTAAAATGTGGGTTTCAAAATCCTTAACACCAGCTTGCAAGGCATTATCCAAATTGGATGTTTTTTGGCTTATATTTTCTTTAAAAGATTTTTGAAGAGTTTCTACGCTTGAAGATATTTGGGATTTTGCTGTATCTATATTTTCTGATAGTGAATTATTTCGTTCTTTTAATTGATTTTCTACTGAGATATGTTGTTCAGTTAAAAGTTCTTGTATCTTATTTAAATTTGTGTTTACTTTTTGTTCGATATTTTCTATGGTTTTTCTTGAAGTTTCAGTTATATTATTTAGAGTTGAATCTTTTTGATTAAATACTTCAGACTTTAATCCATTAAAAGCAGAATCTATCGTCGTCACCCCTTCTTTAGCCATTTTTTCTGAAGCAACATGGCTTTCTTGCTCAATTTTGTCAAAACTGTTTACTGCCTGTTGGTGCCATAAATCCATACTTTTATTGATTTTATTTACATTCTCCGAATGCTGTCTTAAAATTGATTCTGAAGCAGAATTTATCGAATCTTTATAATTCGTTTTACTTTGTTCAAAATGTTGATGCATTTTTGATTCGTTTTCAGATAATCCGTTTATTAATGATATTTTATTTTGCTCAGAAGATTGTAATGTCTCTTCTTTATTTTTTGCAATCTCAGTTATTGAGTCTTCAGTTAATTTATTAAGGTCTGAAATAATTTTTGCGGAAACATCTGAAATATTTGATTCTATAGATGAAATATTTGATTGCTTTTGAGATTTAATTTCTTCTAAAGTTGAATTTATAGAATTATTAATTGAATCTAATTGTGAATCTGAGAGTGAAGTGATTTCTTGTTTATTATCCCTTATGATATCACTAATATTTTTCTTTACAGAATCCATTGTTGATTTCGTGGAATCTCTTAATTCTTCAATCCCTTTTTCAACATACTTTCGATTCTTCATCATTTGTTGAGATAATTCTTCTAATTGTTTAGTAAATCCCTCAAATGGCGCAATTGCTAAATAAACATCCACTAAACCTTTAGCTTTAGGTATTTTTTGAGCTAAACCACGCTCGACAAATTGATCAAGAATTCCCTTAATTTTATCATATTCAGTTTGCTGTTCAAAATTTTTGTACGCACAAATTTCTCCAATAGTTAATTTTCCTTTAATTAACAAGAGCTCATAACATGAAGCTTGAAGTTCATCTAACTGTAATTGCTCTTTGGCAATTTCAATAAAATTTTTCATTTCGATTCTTACACCATTTCTTTTTATGTAATTTTTTCTTTGATCATCTTCCTACTTATTTTTTTGGGTTCAATTACCCAAAGAACAGTATTGTATTAAAAAAAAATAATTAAATCAGTAAAAAGGATCAAAAAACATTAAATTATACTAAAAGAGAGTAATAAAAAATAAGAATGGGCCCACTCGGGCTCGAACCGAGGACCTCCTGCACGTCAAGCAGGCGTATAAGCCAGAAATTCAAAGAATTTCCTATAACCACTATACTATGAGCCCAAAATGATAGCAGTTAATGTAATCAAGATCCAATGGAATAAAAATATTTTGGGTTGATTCTATTTTCGTTCCCGTAAGATGGGAATTTCTAAAGAACAATCAACACATTCTAAAATACCAATTCGGACTAAAAAGTGTTGAATACTCAAGCACATTTCGGAGTCAAAATTTTCATATAGAGCCCGATTGGTGCGTTTTTTTTCAATTAATGGTTGATATCGCTTAAAAAATTTTTCCAAGCATTTTTCTGATTCTTCATCTAGATGATCTTGAACCATATGAGCTCTAAACAGCACAAAAAAGATTAAATCGAAACGAGTCACAACACTCATTTCAATTTCCAGCCCCTGAATTAATATTCGATCAATTTTTCCTAAGTTTTCTTCTCCAAACATTGAGAGCGCAGAGATAAATTGAGAAATTAAATCCATATTCAAAGATTTATCAATTTGAATACTATATAGCATATCCCCACCAACTCGTGAAATTCCTATGGCCAATATATATTTTCGAAGTAAATTTTCAACTAATTCGTTCCGACAAAATTTAGGCGCAATCGTTCCTCGAATAGAAGAAGAATCTGGAAAGATGGCAGTATTATGAGGGGAATGGGATGAATTTTGTGATATTTTTTTGTGCAAAATTTGTTGATCATTTTGTTGTGAAATTTTCGATGAAGATAAATGAAAAAGATTTGATAAAAATGTAGATCTAAGACCATTTATACTAAATAATTGATTTTGTATGTATGTTTTTGATTGTGGAAGATAAAGAACTGGTGGGTAGATTTTGCATGGTTGCCTTTGACAATGTACATTAAGATATAATGGATCTTGAACAATTTGCTTAAGAATGGCAGGATCTTCTAAAGATTTTTCCCTAAATGGTATTGTATGTGATTGTAACCATTGTTTTAATTCGGAGCACCGATGACAATTTGATTTGGTATATAACACCACGGTTACCATTCCATTCCCCACACAATTAAAGAAATTCCACCTATATAATACTTAATTTATTCTTTTTGTACATAACTAAGTAATTCTTTTCGAATGGTATTAAATGCCAAGCTGGTGCGATCACGTGGGTGGGGTAGATCGATCAAAATTTCTCTGGTTATACTTGCAGGATTAGTACTTAAAACTAGTACCCTTTTACTCAAAAAAGTTGCTTCATCAATATTGTGAGTGACAAAAACAATAGTTAGATTTTGTCGCTTCCATATATCAAGAAGTTCTTTCTGCAGGGCATTTCGAGTTTGTGAATCAAGTGCTGAAAAGGGTTCATCCATAACAATAAGATTACTAGTAGGATTAATTGCAATAGCCCGACATATGGCAATTTTTTGTTGCATTCCTCCAGAAATTTCTTTTGGTAAATAGTCTTTATATTCTCGCATTCCAACTAAATCTAATAACCGTGAAACAACAGCATCTTGCTCTTTTTTCGGAATATTTTTAATATTCAAACCAAACCGAATATTTTGTTCAATTGTCAACCAAGGAAATAATGAAAACTCTTGTGGAATATAGCCCACTTTTCCTAGACTTTTTAGGGATTTATATATCTTGATTTTTTTTTCCATATTTTTCTGTTGAGAAGAACTATCTTTTTTGGATGAATGTTGATCAAAGTCAGACAATTCTGTCGAATTGGAAAGGTATTGGATTGATCCATTGAATTTCTGATCAAATCCAGCCAGAATTCGTAATAATGTGGTTTTTCCACAACCACTTGGACCGATTATTGTAAGAAAATCGTGATCTTCAATCTTAAATTGAATATTCTTTAATACTATATTTTCTGAATTATTTGGTCTAGAGAAGGATTTAGATTTGATGTCTATTGTAAACATGATGAACACTTACATTAATTTTCTGAGTTATATTTCCATGCTAGTGAATACTTCTCAATTAAAAAAAAAACACCATTTATCAATAAACCTACAAGGGCAATCATAAGCATTCCTGCAACCATATATGAGTAATAACCAATATTTTTCATATAATTTATGAAATATCCAATTCCTGCTCCAGATATGCCCATCATTTCAGCAGCAATTACACACATCCAACCAACACCTACTGCAATTTTTGTTCCAGTTAGCATATTAGGAGTGATAGAAGGAATGATTACATCCCAAATTACTTGAATTTTCTTTGCCCCTAAAGAACGGGCAACATCTTGATAAACAACACTACTCTGCCTTACTCCGTCATAAACATTTTGAAAAAGTGGAAAAAACGCACCTATAAATATAATAAATGCATTAGAAGTAGTGGTTAATCCAAAGGTAATAATGGCAAAAGGAATCCATGCAATAGGAGGAATAGGGCGAATCATTTCAATAATTGGCTGGAAAATGCGATCCAAAAATGATGTAAGTGCTAAAACAATTCCAAGAGGAACAGCAATAATCCAAGCATAAAAAACACCAATAAATACTCTAATAAGACTGGCAGTAACATGAGTAATAAGAGTTTGCCCATCAATTGGATTATATAGCAAGAGAAAGAAAGATTTGAACGCTTCATGAGGATAAGGAACTACGCGAGAACCTTTTGTAATTAATTGGAGGATGATAACAAATAGATACCATGAAGTAATAAAAATTGTGAACCCTACAATATAATATAGAATAACCATGAATTTTTTTCGATTTTTGAATTTCATTACTTAAAACTTCCAGTTATTTTTCAATCATTTTGGTGTTTTGAGTGATAATCATATAAAAACTTTCATTACGTAGCGAGATTTGGCAATTACAGCTAATTGGGGGTTTCTCTAATACAGTTTTAAAGTATTCACTCCAATAAATTCCATACGTTTTTTGATTAAAATGATAAAAAAAAGTTATTTCAAATTTTTTTGCATAGAATTCATCCGATTCATTTTCATCTTGTGCTTTTATCTGAACTTTCCAAAAATAATTCCCTGCAATCCATATTTGCTTAATTGCTGTAAGAATTTCATAAAGAGTTAAACGATTAATCGGCCTATTATCATAAAACCATTCAATTAGCTCAACACAATTGTTATTTTCTTGTGGTTCAGTGGGTATTTTATCGATATAGGAAAGAAAAGTCGTTCGCCCTACTGCCAGCATATTGAAATCTGATCGCATTAAATGCCAAAGTTGGTATTCATCTAAATTACTTTTTTTTAAATTATCCAACATATGTACACGGATTTTTAAGAGTTTTAATGCTTCTTCAATTACATTTGAAATTGTCCCATACTGAAGAGCCAATTTTTTTATTGCTTCATAAGAAGAAACTGATAGAGTTGTATGAAGATGTTTTTTCTTAACAAGATTTCTAGTGGATGGCATATTAATCGATTTAATTACAATTAATATTTTGGGATATAAAACAGTTTTGTTTTTTATGTAGTATTATGAACACAATGGTTCAAATATGCCCAACACCATCATTATTTTGTCGAAAATAAGGAGTAATTTTATATGATTTCACGAAAAAGTATGGTTTTTCTCATTTTGGGAATCGTTTTAGTAGCAGGAATTGGTGTTGGAATATATTACTTTGATCAAAATGATGCAGATGTACGTATTGGTTATTTAGAAGGCGATCTTCACCAACTTGCCTTTTATGTTGCAGTTGAACAAGGATTATATCAGCAAGAAAATATTAAAATTCAAAGTGTTGCATTTAATAATGGTGGAGATGTAATGACTGCATTTGAAGCGTCTAATCGTGGTATTGACATGGCATATTTTGGTTTTGCACCTGCACTTTTTCATCGATTTACAAATCAAGCAGCAAATATTACAATTTTGGCAGGAGTAAATGTAAACGGGTCTGCATTGATTGTAAGAAATGATTCTAGCATCCAAACGGGAGAAGATTTGAAAGGATTGACCATTGCAGTCCCTTCCAGACACAATATGCAAGATTTTATTTTGAGTATGATTTTAAATAAATCAGGATTGACTTATGCTGATATTAATTTAACTGTTGGAATGGCACCATCTAATATGGTACTAGCCCTGCAAGAAGGCTCAATTGATGGATATGTTGCATGGGAACCTTATTGTATTAAAGGAACTGAAAACAATATTGGGAAATATTTATATAAAAGTAGCGATGTTTGGCCTAATCATCCTTGTTGTATTATTGCATCATATAATGACTTTCTAAATTCTGATCTTAGCACAGTTAAAAAAGTATTGAAAGTGCATAAAGAAGCCACTGAATGGATTTTAAATAATTGGGATGAAGCAAAACAGATTGCTATGGATAAAATGAATCTATCTGAAGAACAGGCAACTCTTGCAATGGCAAATATTGGTTATGTTTATCAAATGGATCTCGCCCAAATGGAATTATTTGTGGAAAAATTGGTAGATTTAAATGATTTAATCAGTTTAGATTCACCAAATATTCCAAGTGGATCAACTACTACAAGTTTTATTAATTGGTTTGTTGATCCTTCAATATTAGCATCTCTTTAAAGCATTTTTTTATCCCTTTTCATTTTTTTTAAGTTATTTTCTCATTTTTAATCATTTTTGTAGTTCTGATATTCAATATTGGGTCAATCATTTAAGATCTTTCTAAATATGAACGATATTGAAAGATAACTTTAATATACTTCAAACCTAAAAGATTACTAGAAAAAAAATGGGAATCTTGGTGACAGGGATTATTTTCAAAGGGACTATATTAGTCGACAAAAAATTCTATCCTGAAGAAGGATTTATCTCAGAGGAAATGCTTGGTGATCTATTCAACGGAATCTTTAATTTTGTCAATCAAACGTTTCATGATGATTTAAATAAATTTTCAATAGGAAATTTCCCTATTTTATTAATATCTCGAAATCTACCTTCAACTGGAAAAGAATCTTCAGAAGAACCTCCAATTCTTATTTTCTGTATTATTGAAAAGGACACAAATGAAAAACCCATAATTGATGCGATGAATTCAACATTAGATCAATTTTTTAATCGATATAGTAATTTTGATATAAAGACTCAAAAAGTTGAAAAATTTAAAAAATTCGCAAAAAGAATGGAAGAAACCTTCAGTGATTTAGCTCTTAAATTAGAGGATCGTTTTAAAGCGCTCTACTAAGATTTTTCCGGTAATTTTTTCTTCATCTAAAACTTCAACTTTAGGATCCCAAGTTAATCCTTGAATTCGGCAATCATGCCAGAATATTTTAAAAGCCGAATGATAATAGTGCAAAAATTCAAAGTAAGGTTGTAGTGAAATATGTTGCCAGCGTGAAAACAAACAAACGCGGATTCTGTTCTTAATATATTTAATATCATAAATACAAATAGGTGCAAATCCATTTTCAATCAGTATTTTCATTAGTGCTAAATTTGCTACGATGGATTCTTCTTTAGAAAAATCAGATACTTGTAAAGTTACATTAATAGACTTCATTCGATTTTCAATCAATTCCAAGAAATTTAACGATTCTACAGACTCTATGGCAATAGCGAGATGATCTTTATCTGGTGCAGCTAATTCAGAATACAAAAAGGCATTTTCTATGCTATATCGAATGGTTTTCGCAGATTTAAAGTCACCAAAAATTTTTAGATATGGTTTTATTACCGTCCAGCTGTACTTTCGATTTTCAAATTTAATGTAATGATCTTCTGTAATATCGATAGAATGAAAAACAGGCTCGAGATCAGAACGAAATTCTGTTTGAAAAATTTGAAATCCTTTTACTTTGGCAATATTTGGAAGAAAAATCTTCTTTTTAATGATTTTTTCTAAAGTTGGCCAAGCATCGTAGAAAAGCCCGAATTCTAAAAGAAAATTGCCTTGTTCATCCTTATTTGCAATATAATGAGATAAAAATCCTTTTGGATATGCAACATTAACAATTTTCCCTTGAGCATTTTTCATCTTTCCTCTTTGAACTTGAAGTTGAGTTGTAGCAGATGCCATACGTGCAGAAAGATAGAAAGGATTACCCTGACGAAGAAAATAATACGCAAATTCCCTAATTCGTCTGGCTTCAACAGATTGATATCCCATTTTTCGATACTTTTTGGAAATTAGCGACAATCCTAATTCAATATAATCCACATTTTTTTGATGAAAGAGATAAAGAGCGATAGTTCCAATCATATCTTTTTTTTTCTCATGATAAAATACACATAAAATCATGCTTGAATCAAAATGAATAGTTCCAGGAAAAAAATCATAGGTATCTTCTATTAAATCCATAACATCTTTCTTAATTTTTATTAACGCTTCCTCTTCGGATGAGAAAATCGGTTCATAATCATAAGCATGACCATCGATTATATCAATGATATGGAGGTTTTTGTGTTTTTCTTTACGAATTTGATGTAATGCTTCTATTGACCATTTTTTCATTAAATACATTTAAAGTTAGAAAGGTTTTAAAAGATTTAGGTATAAAATTGGTGTAAAAATCTTAAAATTCTTTGAAAAAAAAAAAATTATAAAAAATTATCCGAAAATCATCCGAAAATCATATAATTTAATCATTTTCAGGTTCTTTTCTTAATCCAAATGCTAAAAAGAGAGCACCAGGAATTGTAAACAGTAACTGGAACCATAATCCAATATCACGAGCTATAATTGATGAACCAAAAGTATTAGCAATAAATGCACCAATTAACTGAAGGTCAAAAAACAGAATTCCAATGATATTTCGCAGATATTTCTTGCTATATTTATTCTTTCCCATTTTTTTTGTGATTTTAATTGAATAATATAGAATAAAAACAAAAACAATCTGAGACATAAGTATAAAGTACCCTCCTAAATAGATATTGTAGTAAGGGACTATTGAATTCTGGCTTGGAGAAGGATGTTCCGCCCAAGTGATACCCAAAATGGATTCGCCTCCAATATTGAATGGTAAAAAACCGATTACAAATAAACCAATCAATATAAAAGCATAAAGAAGAACGACTACTAATTGACGTTTTTTGTTAAATATCTTAGTTGAGAAAAATAATATTAAATTAAAATTCAAAAGATGAATCCCTGCTATTGTTGTCAAATATAAAGTTAATAAATTTAATACTGAAAAAATAATCACATTTTGAGAATTTTCAAATGATAATACTCCCAATATTTCTAATAATCTATAAAGAAAATTAACAGTTAGTCCTAACGCTGTAAAAATAAAATAAAGCGATAAAGAAATTGCTAATCTATTTCGATTTCTATGAAGAAGCATTATGCTTATTCCTAAAAAAATCAGAATGATAATTCCACCAATTACTAAACTTTGGATTGCTGCTGACTCTGCTGTTTGAATTAGCATATAATTATCTTGTATGTTTGAGAATTTAAAATCTCTTATTTGCCCAAATTTGTAGATATTTTTCAATTTTTGAATATAGCAGAATATTCCTTCATCTTCTTTATATTCTTAAGAAATAAAAGAATAGGAAAAATCATTAAAAATTAGAATTTTATCAGTAATTTGTTTGATTTTTCCTTATTTTTCATTATTAATAATTTGATTTATAATAAGGCTTGCATACACAGCTGCCCCAAATCCATTATCGATATTAACAACAGCCAATCCAGGAGAACAAGATTGAAGCATTGTGGTAAGGGCGCCAATGCCTTTTTCTCCTAAGCCATATCCGGTTGAGGTGGGAACACCAATAACAGGCACATCCACAAGCGACGCAACCACCCCTGGTAGAGTACCTTCCATACCAGCAACACAAATTATTACATTTACATTTTGTGAAATCATTTCAATTAAAGGAGGAAAAATACGATGCATCCCAGCAATTCCTATATCATATGATTTATAGCACGAATAACCCATATAATGCAGGATCAGTCTTGCTTCTTCAGCAACTTGTCGATCTGATGAACCTGCTGTAATAATTCCCACAAGACCTTTATTCTTGGGAATTGAATATGAACTTTCCACTACCATAGCAATTCGACCTTCAGGATGTGGAAAATAATTTATTTCATCTCTATCTGAAAAATTAGATTCAAGAATTTTGAATTGTGACGATGTGACGCGAGATAAAAGTGCAAAATGATTTTTTTCCAAAATTCGTTTTGTAATTTTAATTAATGTTTGGTTATCTTTAGTTTCTGAGAAAATTACTTCAGGTACTCCGGTACGATGATGACGCTGTAGATCTAATTGAGCATAATTATCCAGATTCTCAATATAATCTAATTTGATGGTTTTTTCTGCATCGATAATTTTAATATTGCCATTTTTTACTTGCTTAAGGATTTCTCGTAACGATGCCATTGTGTTTCAAAAATCTTGTGTGTTAATAAAATTTATTTAAAATAATTAAAAATTCAAAAAAAGGTAAGAAATACCTTGGTTGTCTAATTTTTCTTTAACAACTGATTTATTTATTTATTTATTTAGAAATTGAAATAGAATCTAAAGCACTGGAATAACTTACATTTTCAGGAACTCGAAAAATTGTAGAATTAATAACAGATTCAGGGAAAAATCGTAAATATTTTGTTAATGCGCTTAATGTATGTTGCGTATAATCATTTCGCATAGTCATATTATCTGAATATTCAAAACTGTGTCGAAATCCACCAAATGCGCGTTCTGGATGTGTTAAATTCATTGCTTTACATTGATCATACCGCATTTGTAATGAAAGAACCCATTCAACCCCAATACGCATTCTATATTCATAATCAGCCATTCTTGTAGTATCATTCGCCATCTTTGCAGCAGCATAGCAATCACCAAGTCCTTCCAAAGTTGAAGAAACTGCAACACTTCGACTAATACATCCAAGTAAATTATTTCCAAATTTATCATAATATTCGAAAGTATTCTGACTTTTTAATCGATGATCAATCATCCTAAATGCAAAATCTGCATAAGTATAGTTTCCAGTGATTTGATATAATTCTGAAAAAGCTGAAGTACTCCAAGGAATGAAAGGTGTATTTTCTGAAGCATAATAATCGAAATTATCTAAATTATTATAATATACATAAGCTTTTTGTAAAGCGGTTAAATATTTATTATCTCCTGTTAATTTATACAATAGGGTTAATCCCAACAAACTTTCTGATGGATAAAAAGGATTATCTTCTCCACCATTTACAATTCCATTGTATATGTACATGGAGCGAATTTTTCCGTTAGATTCTTGCATCCAGAGAAGAAAATTACCCAATTTGCTAATATATGTATCATATCTCTGATCTCCAGTTAATTGTCTATATTGAGTTAAAGCCATTAATGCCAAAGCAGGACCACCAGATGATGAAGAGTATTGATAAAAAAAATATCCAATATTAGAATCATTTTCAAAGGTGCTGAAATATTTTAGACCCCAATCAATGGTTTTACGAACTGCTTTCAAAAGCGCAGGATTAGGATTATACTGGTAATAATAAATCATTGAATAAACGGATCCCCAATGTCGGAGATAGGAATATGAAGAACTATAGGAATCTTTATCAAGATAATAAATATATCTATAAGAACCGTCAGATCTGACAATTCGGACAAACCAATCCGCAGCCCATTCTGCTGCATTTTCTACGGTTAACTCTTGAGCATTTGCAGGATATCCCCAATTAGAATCTATTAATGAATATTGCTCTAAATAGCTATAAGTATAGCTACCAGCAAAACCTAAAATTATTAATATAGTTGCAATCTGATATTTTCGATTTTTTATGAAATGTACAAATCCTTGCAATTTCTTTTTCACCATATATGTTCTCTTTCAATTAACTTTTTAAAATTTTTGCATGATGGATGATTTTTTTCTGTTTTATTTAATATAAAACTTGTTTATTTAAATAAAACAAAATCTACATAAATTCTACATATTGAACTGTGGTCTACATAAAGATTTGGAACTTTTAAGGACATTCTTTCACATGAAATAATAACTCATTAAACTATGAATGTTTTTTTGAGAGAAATGCGAATCATAAGATAAAATATATATTTGAAGACATTTATTTGAAATTAATGTTAGAACTTGATCATAATACAAAGAAAAAATTAATTATAGGAAACCACGCAGTTGTTCAAGGGCTACTTCAAGCAAAAGTTGGAGTCACCTCAGCATATCCGGGAACCCCAAGCACTGAAATTCAAACAGAATTATATAAGTTATCTAAAAAAGGGAAGCTCTACTTTGAATTTTCAGTTAATGAGAAAGTTGCTTTTGAAATTGCAGCTGCTTCTGCAATGTCAGGCGTTCGCTCTGCAGTAATTATGAAACATGTTGGATTAAACGTGGCATCAGATGCAATGATGGCCATGGCATATTTTGGAGTATTGGGGGGAATGCTACTTGTTGTTGTAGATGATCCTGGATGCTTGTCAAGTCAAAATGAACAAGACTCCAGATTTTGGGGGCGATTTGCACATCTTCCAGTCTTTGAGCCATCCACCAACCAAGAAATTATCGATATGATCCAAGTAGCATATGAATTATCAGAAAAATACAATCAAATATGCATCTTGCGCCTTACGAATTTTACTGCACTAAATACAAGTGAGGTAGAATACATACCCATTGAAGAAAATTTACCCCATAATGGTGAATTCATCAGGGATATTAATTATCAAATTCCCGCACGATATATTCTACATAAAAATGCACACAACAAACTTCTTCAATTTATAGCTGATAAGAGTTTTACAGCTTTAAATCCATTAATCTCTTCAAGTGGGAAATCACAGTCTTCTGAGAAGTTAATCATTACTCATGGCGCAATTTACCCAGTTGTTGCCTATTTAAACGATTATTATGAATTAAACTTACCGATATTAAAAATATCTGCTATTCATCCTTTGAATGAAGATTTAATACAAGAAATGATCAAACCTTTCAAATACCTCTATTTTATTGAAGAACTTGAACCATATTTAGAGAGAGAATTTCTAGCAATAATTGGGAAGAATCATTTGGAAAAAAAAGTATATGGAAAAAGTGAACTTGAAGTACCCCAAGAAAATAGGATTGTTGCTGAAGCATTAGCGATTACTTTCGAACATATAAAAGGAGATCCAACAAATTCAGAAACATTTACTCCGAAAATCAAACCTTCACTTCCATTCGCACCAATCTTGACTCAAAAAGAATTGGTAATTCCTAGAACATTACCACGATTATGTGATGGATGCCCTCATAGAGGTGCATTTTACGTAATTAAGAAAGCGACTAACTATGATGACATTATTCCAAGTGATATTGGATGTTATGCTTTGGGACAAGTTCCCCCAGTTCAAGTCGGAGATTTTTGGTTATGTATGGGAGGTGGTATTGGAACAGCTTTAGGATTTTCAATCACGAATGATAAACCTGTAATTGCTGTGATTGGTGATGGAACATTCTTTCATGCAGGTATTCCACCATTGCTAGATGCAGTTATGCATAATCGAAAGATTACAGTAGCAATTTTAGATAATTATTTAACATCAATGACTGGTGGTCAACCAACTGCTGGTTCACCAGAACGTATCGCCCCTGAACAGACTCAAATTGATATCGAAAAAGTAGTTAAAGGATGTGGAGTTCAATGGGTTAAAAGAGTACCTGTTGAAAATATTAAAGAAAATATAAAAATCTTTAAAGAAGCATTAGCATTTGATGGACCTTCAGTGGTTATATTCACTGGTATATGTGTTATTGACCTTTTTAGGAGTCAGAAAATTTTCGAGCAAGGAAATAAAAAAGTTTACATTGATCAAGACAAATGCACGAAGTGTGGAACTTGTTTATATGATTTTAGCTGTCCTTCTATCTTGAAATATGATGGAAATTTTGTCATTAATCAAAATAGCTGCATTGCTTGTGATTTGTGTATAAATGTTTGTCCTGTGAATGCAATTTTAATAAAAGGAGAAAAATAGGTGAAATTATGAAGAATAGAATAAATATCGCAATAGTAGGGTTAGGAGGTCAAGGTGTTATTACCCTAGCGAATCTGATTGCCGCAACCTACCATTCATTAGAAAAGCAAGTCTGTTTCAATGAGATACATGGTCTTTCTCAACGTGGTGGATCCGTACAATCACTTTTAGCAGTAAATGACAATGATTGCCCTGTATTTGCACTTGAGGATACTGATTATTTAATAGGAATGGAAAAATTAGAAACATTACGCTATTTATATGCGAGTAAATCCCATCCAATTGTTATAATGGGAAATAGATATGAAATTAGGAATACAGTATATTTCGACTTGGAACATTTCCCAGAAGAAAAAGATATTGATGCAGAAATCCGAAAACTGGTCAAAAAGTTATATCTTTTTAATAGTTTAGACTATGAAAAGAAAATTTCTTTTCGAATTAAACCAACAAATATTGCTATTTTTGGTGCATTAAGTGAATTTACTGAATTAGGATTAGATCCCAAAATTGCAAAGAAAAATGTCAGAAAACATTTTGCGAAAAATCCAATTGCACAGAGTTTTAATCTTACAGCATTTAAGGAGGGAAAATCATGGTTGAAGGAAATGAATCTGTAAAAATTTTAGTTGTCGGACCTGGTGCTATTGGATGTGCAGTTGTAGGAAGTTTGGCATATCATAACATTCCAGTAAAGATTTTAGGTAAAGCACATCATAAAGATCATTTTTCAAAAAATCCTGCAAGATATATCAAAAATGATGAAACATTAGAGGGAATGGCAGAAGTCTTAACTATGGATGAGTTAAAAGATAATCCATTTAAACCCGATTATATCATAATAACATTAAAAGCGAATCATACTATTGATCTGATAAAGCAACTTGGAGAAGTTTATTCATCTGATATCCCTATAGTTTCACTCCAAAATGGATTGATCGCATATGATATTGCAGCAACTTCACTTTTTGATAATGTGTTTGGATGTGTTGTAGGATTTAATATCAAAAAGGATTCTCTTGGTGTTTCAATTCAAGCATCTGAAGGTACATTAGTTTTAGGCAGAATATCTGGAAAAGATAATAAAAGTAGTGATGTTCCTGATTTTATAAGAAATTCTCTAGAAAAAGTAGCACCTTTAATTATTTCTGAAACAATAGCAGGTGATATTTGGATGAAAGTTCTTATAAATTCAGTAATCAACCCATTAAGCGCTATTGGTGATTGTGCTTTGGGTGAATTGGCAAATTCTAACGAGAGTGTTTATTTATGTCTATGGGCATGGAAAGAAATGGTTGATGTTGCTACAAAACATGGAATCACTTTAAATCCATTTGAAGGAAAACTCTACCCAGAGGTACTTTATATCTACGATATCATTAGCTATGCCATTGCACGTACAGTATTGAGTCGAATTGTTTACCCTCATCGAAATGCAATAATTTCAATGCTGCAAGACATTAGAGCAGGAAGAATCACTGAAATTGATTATCTTAATGGAAAAATTCTTGAAATTGGTAAATCATATGGAATGGATCTTCCAGTTAACGAATTGTTAGTTGATTATGTAAAACAGCTAGAACAGAAGAAAATTCAAGGTGGCAAAGCATTATTACGAAAGTTTTATAGACAAGTTCTTTCGACTCGAAATCGAAATATTGCTCCCGTACATTATATAGAATATCAATAGTTAACTAAATTGATCAAATAAATGGTATAAATTAATGCTAAAATCGATTTCTTTCTTCTTTCTTTTTTTTTTATGAACATTTTTGAAATAATTTCAATAAATTTTATTAAAGAAAAGTTTTTTCGTTAAGAGATCAATTAATGAGTTATATGGAATTTTTAAACAACCCACGATTTCAGACAAGTCTTAATTCCTTTGATGAAGGAATAATTTTTACAGATGCTTTGGGAAAAATTTTACATTGTAATTCTAAAGCATGTGAAATTTTAGATATAACAGAATTAGAACTCAAGAATAAATCAGTATCAGAAGTAATTAATCTTCAAAATCAGAATAAAGATTCAACTTTTGATTATTTCTTTAAAAAAGCATTAAAAACAAAGGAAACAGTTAATATTAAATATCCAACTTGTTTAAAAGATAAAAAAAACAGAGAGTATTATACAAAAATTATAATAGATGTAATTAAATCACAAGATAAATTAAGTGAGATCACAGGTTCAATTATACGCATATATGATCAAACCGATAAATATCTTCTTCAGCAAGAATTACAAAAAGCTTTACGAATAAAATCATTATCCCAATTGCTAAGCGGTTTAGCACATGATTTTAATAACATTTTGACAAGTATTTTAGGAAATGTGAGTTTAGCTAAATTTGAAATCAAAGAAGAAGATCAGATTTGGAATTTATTAAATGATGCAGAGACAGGAATCGAAAAAGCACGACATTTAACTAAACAATTATTGACATTCTCTGCTGAAGAACAAAAAGAAAAAGAACTTGTTGCACTACCAGAAATTTTGAATGAAATGATAAATTTTACTCTCTCTGGAAGTAATGTATCTGCAAAATTTGATTTAAAACAAGATTTATGGCCAATTTTCATAAATAAAACGCAAATAAGTTTAGTTTTTTATCAAATTGTGTTAAATAGTATTCAGGCCATGCCTTTAGGCGGAGAAATTGAAATCAAAGCCTATAACCAAACTATTGAAAAAGAAAATTCAAACATGTTTAATCCAGGCAATTATGTTGTTATTGAAATTCAAGATCAAGGCATTGGAATTCCCAAAGAAGAACTGGACTTTATTTTTGATGAAATCCATCAGAGTGAATATATAAGTCAAGATGTGAATTTTTCGATTGTAAAAAACATCATCGACCAACATCTGGGTTATATTGATATCAAATCAAAACTTGGAGCAGGAATCACCTTTACATTATATCTTCCAGCAGAATACGCAGAAATTTCAAAAATAAAAGAACAAATCCCCGTTGAAAAGCAATTTACTGGAAAAATTCTAATAATGGATGATGAAATGATAATTTTGAAAGTATTAAATAAAATGCTTACTCAGTTAGGTTTTGAAGTAGTTTCTGCATCAAATTCTGATGAAACAATTAAAATCTTTAAAAAATATTTAGATGCACATGATCCATTCAAAATTGTTATTTTAGATTTAACAATTAGAGGAGGCAAAGGAGGGGTTGAAACGTTACAAGAATTATTAAGGCTTAACCCATCAATCAAAGTAATTGCATCAAGTGGTTATGCAACAGATAAAATTATGATACATTTTCGTGACTATGGATTTTCAGGTAGCTTGGTAAAACCATATAAATTAGAAGAATTACAAGAAACATTAAGGAAATTGTTATAACTGAGAATTTTCTATCAAAAAATAATTATTTTAAAAATTCAGTTATTTTTTTTTGATTTTTACTCTTTTCAATCATGAAATTTGAAAATTTAATTCCAATTAATCGTATTTTTCTTTCAGAATGTTTAAATTCTTCAAGTAGCTCTTGAATTATATTATTTGCAGTAGTAATTGAACAAGTTGGAGAAGTTAATGATTGAGCACGAGTGTATGTAATAAATCCTTGAAATCGGATTTTTATAGATATTGTTCGATAAAACATGCTGTGTTTCTTCATTTTTTTATGTAATTTTCGGTTCATGAAGTCTATTTTTTCCATAACTAAAGAAAAATCATCAATATCTTCGCGAAATGTTCGTTCAGAACTTATAGATTTTGGATCATATTTATTCCGAGAATCATGTACTTTTCGTCCATCTTCGCCATGAGTTACATTGAATAACCATTTTCCAGAAGTTCCTAATTTTCTAGAGATTTCTGGTAATGATAACTTGTAAATATCCTTAAAAGTATGGATTCCTTTGGAATAATAAAAAATTTTGGTTTTTTTTCCTATTCCAGGAATTGCAGTTATTGGAAGATTCTGAAGTAAATCTTTATAATTATTTGGTGTTATTACTGTAATTCCATCAGGTTTATGATAATCAGATCCAATCTTTGCCAAAGTTTTAGAAAAAGCAACACCAATAGAGCAAGTCACTTTTACTTCAGACTTCACCTTTTCCTTTATTGAAAAAGCGACTTTCTCGGCTTGTTTAAAATTACTTATTATATTGCTCATATCAAGATATGCTTCATCGATGCTTGTTTGTTGGAAAATACTTGAATAATTTTGAAGAATTTTCATTACTTTTTCAGAAATTTCTTTGATTCGGTTGAATCGCGGTCGAAGATAAACTGCAAATGGACAAAGTTCATATGCTTGAGAAATTGGCATACCAGAATGAACACCATAATCTCGTGCTTCATAGGAACAAGTTGATACTACCCCCCTCCCTTTTCCTTTTTTTGGATCAGCCCCTATAATTAAAGGAACACCGACTAATTCTGGATGATCGAGTAATTCTACTGCTGCAAAAAAGCAGTCTAAATCCACATGGAATATTATGTCAGTCATTCTCTTGTTCCTATTTGAAAATTATAAATATATCCTTTTAAAATGAACTACTTAATATGGCTAATAATTTGTATTTTGAATTATCATTTTATTTTACCAATCATAAAATAAGTAAAATAAATTAACTAAAATAGAATTTTAAATAAAGCTTTTTTGATATACTTCTTTAAATTTTTTGAAAAAATATTATACTCTTACCAAATTTTATTCAAATTTTATTTTTAGACAAAAATGGATAGCTTTTACATTTTTTCTTGATTCAGTGCGAATAAGTTTGATAAACTTAAAAAACAAATACTTATTTAATTAATAAAATAAATTACTAATCAAAAGTTAATAGTTTAGTGTTTAATATGAAAGAAAAACCAGATTGGCTAGTTGTCTCGGAAGAGATTATGGCAGGATATAAATTAAGCAATCTTTTCCGAGTTTTATGGATGGGGCGTTTTAAGGTTCATCCAAAATATTGGTTACGTTTGGGTTATGCCTTTGCTCTTTCGATTTTTACAGTACCAATGCGAATAATTCAAAAACAGAAATTACGAAAAGCCCTAAAAGGGCGCGAAATTAAAACTGATCCACTTTTTATAGTTGGAAATTATAGAACAGGAACTACTTACTTAATTACAACACTTTCAAAGGATAAATCCAAAGGATACGTTTCAAATCTGATTGGTTATGCTTTTTCATTTTTCTTAGCAATTCCAAAACTTACCCGCAAAATTATTGATGCTTCATTACCAGAAACACGACCAATGGATAATGTTATTATGGGAGCTGATGAACCCACAGAAGAAGAATACTGCTTAGGAACATATTCAAAATATGGATATTATCATGGTATGGTTTTTCCACAGAAATTTCGTGAATTTGCCAAGTACCACAGCTTCCACGATCTTCCCAAAGATGCCCGCAAATGGCAAAAACAATATGATTATCTTCTCCGTATCTTAGATTATATTTATGATGGTAAACAATTATATTTGAAAAATCCTGCTATTTGTTTTCGAGTCAAATACATTTTAGAAAAATATCCAAACGCTAAATTTATCTTTACATATCGAAATCCTTACACGCTATATGCATCAAATTTGCATTATTATCAGAAAGTTGTTCCTCTATACACATTACAGAATTTTACTGATGACATGCTCAAAGAAGAGATTTTAGATCACTATAGTGAAATGGTAAAAATGTGGAAAAAGGCAAAGAAAATAATCCCTGATGGAAATTATATAGAAATTCAATATGAGAAATTTTTAGAAGATCCAATGAGCCATATGGAGAAGATTTACCGCCAATTTAATTTAACCAATTGGGAAGAAGCAAAAAAAGGATTCCAAGCACATATTGATAGTCAAAAAACATACCAAGTGAACAAATTTGATATTTCGGATGAAGTAATAAACATTGTAAATGCACATTGGGGAGATATTATTGATTATTTTGGTTATGAGCGTTTAGAACCAAAAGAGCAAGCACCTCTACCTTCAATAAAAAAATCAGTACCTGAAAAAATAACAAAATAAATATTATCCTAAAAGATTTTTACGTAATATTCTTTTTTTTAAGAGTTCTCAATGAAATAACTTTTTTTACATTTTCCTCGTCCACCACCAGATTTTGATAAAATTAAAGCACGTTATAAATTAATAGTCTGAGTAAATTCATCCACAAGCCAATTGCGATATTCTTGGAACGTCATTTGATGATTTGGGAAGATTTGATCCCGTTCAATTTACCAGAAGTTAAAGAGTAAATATCTACCCATTTCAGCAAAAAGCCGCGTTCCATCATCGTTTGAGCGCCAAAGTCCTTTGTAGATATCCATATCACGAAACGCGGTCTCTATTTGCCATCTTATTTTGTAATATCGCTTTATTAGATACACGAAAGATTTTGAGCGATATTGTGGTGCAATAGTCGTAATTAATCCATATAGTTGTTCACATACTTTGTCTAAACTTAGTTGTCCTTGTCGATAGGCGTATTTCAAATCATTTAATCTCTGTTTTCCTCGAGGAAATAAATGAACCCAACAACGTGTCAATTTTCGTTTTCGGTTCTTTTTATTCTTAGTTCTTATTGTAAAAGTTTGAATTCTCCCCTTATTTCCCAAAATTTATTCCCTTTTTGCTTTTTTGAGTTGTTTGTAGTTTTTTGCAGGCGTAATTACAGGAATTCCTCTGCCTTTGAATGATCTTAGGATATTTTGGCGATAATATTCACGATCAATCACACAAACTTTGATTTTAAGACCTAAATTTAATAACCAATCTGCAATATCAAGCATAAATGGGATTTTAGATTCATCTTTAGCCACATGATGACATCCGATATAGAGAGATTTGTGCAGTCCATGAATCATAGCGCCATGATAATGACGGATTCTTCCGGTTCCTTTCACCATTTTACTGCCTTTAATCTTTAAATCTCTGCGTTTTCCCCAGTAGCCTAAATAGGTTAAATCAAATTCTATTATAATGGAATGAGTTTTTCGATTTCTAAGAAAAACAAGCCGAATCATTTTTTCAAACACGATTCGATATACATTCTCAACATTGAGAAGAGTCTGAGTGCGTAACCAATCATTTACAGTAGTTTGATGAGGGAAAGCGCGTGAAAATCTACCATCAGCATATATTTGAGGGGTGAAATGCAGATATTTTTGGGCTCAGCGGTTTAATTTCTCACAAGCATGATGAATTGAGATCCTCCGAATCCAAGAATAACACAATATTGCTAAAATATCATGCAAATACCATTTTCGCCCCTGTCGAGTAAGAGGAACCTTCAAAGCTATTCTGACAGATTTCGTAATGTTTATGAAAAATGAAATCTTATTAAATTTTGGATAACATGCGCCGAATCGAGAAATTTGATGCATGTTTTGGGGTAAGTTGTTTATAATATATTCCAAATATCCATTTTATTTATTCTTGTTGATGTAAATATTAGATAATGCTGTTATTTTGGAAGATCATCTTTTTGTCGAATGCTTGAGAACTGTTTCAAAATTTTTCTTATAACTTACTTAATTAAAACGTTTATCTCTTAAATATCTAATAACCATTTCCAAAGTGGTTTGATGTGAATGATTTTTTCTTTGAATTCTTCTTCACCCTCACTATCCCATGTTAAAAGTAAAAGATTTTGACATTTTAGATCTTCACTACCAATTATTAAAGCACGAAACTCTCTATCTTTTGTCTGAAAATCTTCAATTGTATATGATACTTGAATTAATTGTTTAACTTTAGCACCTTTCTTCACCACAAAATCAATTTCTTTTCCATTTTTAGTATAATATCTAATATTTTCTTCACCTTCTCTTCTTAGTAATTCAATATAAACACAATTTTCTAGTAATCTACCACGATCTTCTACGCCTGATATCCTTAATATTCCATTGTCTACAAAATATATTTTACGTATTGAACTTTCCTCAGTTTTATACGATTTTGCATACTTTTTTAACGGAAAAATAATCATAGAATCTTTTAAATATTCTAAATAATCGTATAATGTATTTTTACTTATTTTAAAACCAGACGTTTTTAAATAATTAAAAAATTTATTTACTGAAAATTGTTTTGAGTTAATTAAAGCCTTAAATAGAATTCGAAGTAATTTTATATTACGAATATTATATCTCTCAATAATATCTTTTTGAATTGTTACCTCGATTATTTCATGCAATATTTTTTCTTTTACTTGCTCTAATAAACAAACTTCAGGATAAGAGCCCCAATTTAGAAATTTCCATATAAGATTTTTTAATATATTCTCTTCTTTTGAAGATAGAAATTTATTTAAAGTAAAGCTTTGAAATGTGAGATAATCTCGAAAACTCAAAGGATAAACTTCATATATCAAACTTCTACCCCTCATTTGTGTAGAAATCTCTTTACTTAATAATTTTGATGATGAACCTGAGAGATATACATGAATTCCTTTATCTATTAAACTTCTAACCCATATTTCCCAATTTGTCAAAACTTGAATTTCATCCAAAAAAAACCAGATTTCTTTTGAATAATTTTCTGGATAAATAGTATAAAAAATATCCAAGAAATCAATCATATCATGAATATTAACACCAAACAAATCAATTGATTCAAAATTTATGTATAATATTTGATTAATTGGGATTTTTTTTTTTAAGAGTTGTTGAATCAATATAAACATTTCATAAGTTTTTCCACATCTACGTGGTCCAATTATATTAATTGTGCGATTTGTTGTTAATTCAATTGGTATTTGAAGAGATCTGGAGTGAATATTTGATGGCAATGGGGATTCAGCAAAGTTTTTAATGAGTTTAATCCATTGATCTCGTTTTATCATAAATATATAGAAGGACAAAAATATATAAAGTTTCCCTTTAAAAGAATATAAAATTAAAGAAAATTTCCTTCTATAAACTATTTTTAAATTTTTTAAAAAAGATAAAAAATTGATTAACAATTAATCGAATGAAATCTAAAAATTGGCTAATTTATTGAAATGTCCGTGTGATGACGTTTATCGTCCCAAATAAAAAGAACATCTTCTTTTCACAGATTAACCAATATATTCTAAATGAAAATGAGTAATTAAGCAGTGAAACAGAAGAAAAATTATTCCAAATAGAATATAGATTAAAGAAAAAAGGAAAAAATATCTATTACTAAACCTTATCTAATTTTTGAAGTTTCAACAAATCAGGCATCTTTGCTTTGACTTTTACCAGTTTCTGGCTATATGCTTTCATACCAGAAATCTCCTTCTTGTCTATTGCTAAAAATGTATCCTTTGACATTTCATATAATATATCAGGTTTTTCGATTTTAGACTGAATTAATGGCCCAGGAATACCTTTTTCAAGTTTAAAATGCCAGTATTCACCTGTATCTGTAAAATAATACTGAACAACTTTATTCCAAGTGTTAAAGGCTTTTTTTACTTTTGGATCGATAAATTTTAAACGATTTCGATCCAAAATTTCGAGAAATGTTTCTGCTTTCTCAGATTTTTCTTTATATACTTCACTTTCTACTGTTTCATTCATTTTTTTTACCTTTTAACTCTTAATTAATTTGTTTTAATGATTTTATTTCATTTTCATTATAAAAAAAAACACTTCACTAACCATATGAGAATTTTACTCCAGTTCCTCCACGAGGTTCTCCAAAATCGATTGCGTCAGCGGTACATACATTCCAACAAGCACCACATTCAACACAATTAGAGAGATTGACAGGTTTGTATATGTTTCCAACTTTTTTCCATACTCTTGTTGTACAAAATTTAGCACATTGACCGCAGCCAGTGCATTTATCTTCAATAACCTTGATAAATTCTCCGGGGTCTCCATCATAATATCTAAATTTCATCTCAATCTGCATTATTTTTCTTCACTTCCCTTTTCGGATTTTTTAAATGTATTGGAATTAACTTGAGCGCGCATTTCACGATATATATCCATATAATCTGTAGAAACCTGCCGATACGGTTGAATAAATTCCAAAAAAGTTTTAGCTTCTTCTACTTCATCAATGGAACCATTTTCAACACCTTTAAACCACTTTGTGTGAACAGTATTGGTAATAAATCCCCCACCCATAATTACAGATTGCATCATTTCCACAATTTCTTCATCAGATTTACTAAGAATAGATTTTTTATTCTCTTCACCAACATACATAAAACCTTGAAGGAAAAGATTCTCTTGAATCATATTTTCATAAATTTCACTTAAGGCAGACTGGGATACATCTCTTTTTTTAATACAAGTTGCAGCAGTTTTAGCCGCATAAATACCAGTTAAAAATGCTTCTGGCATTCCTTCCCCCAAAAATGGAATAACAAATCCTCCGGCTTCACCAGTAAGGATTAAACCATTCTTGGTTTTTTGTTCAATTTTGTTATCATATTCTAAATGCAGACCCCATGATTCAATTTTCCCACCTTCAATTTTTTTCTGAATAATTGGAAGATTCATAAAATTACGCATATACTGCTCAACTGTTGGAAATTCATCATTGATTAACTCTTGGGTCATGTACCCTCCAGTTCCTAAAGTAACTGTATCTTTCTTAGGAAAAATCCAGGGCCAAGTTTTATATTGAGTACCAGGAGCCAAATAGTACTCAATGCAGCAACCACCTTGCTCATCTTTAAAGCGTTCATTAATGATTTCTTCACCTAAATACACAGCAGCAGTAATGTACAAGATCATATTTTTACCAGAGCGTTTTGGAATTAATCCTGCTTTTCTTCCAACAATTGAATTGACACCACCACCATCAATAACAACATGACACTTCAATTTTTCTCCAGATTCAAGAATAACACCTTTGACGGTATCATTTTCTTGAATTATATCAACCACAGCAGTTCCTAAACGAATTTCAGCCCCAGCTTGTCTTGCTTGTTCAGTATGCCACTTATCGAATTCATCACGACGGATAGAAAGCAATAGAACACCTTCTTTGGGCATTTCAGTAAATACTGTTGTTCTATCTTTACTGATATGATAAGTTCGCATCGAATGAATTTCTCGCTCAATTGGACATTTCATTATATAATGTAAATCAGCATCTCCAAGTGCAGCCATATTCAAACATGTCCCAGAAACGTTCTTTGCACCAGGATCAAGAGATTTCTCAACAAGTAAAGTCTTCAAGCCTAATTCTGCGCTTTTTTTTGCAGCTGCTGGTCCTGCACAACCCGCTCCAACAATAATCACATCATAATCAACATCTAAATTCATAAAATTCAAGGGATCTTCAGAAATATTCCTTATGAAGATTATGTTCTTCATAATTCTACATACATCCCAAATTTATTCAATATGTGGCCAATATATAGGCATTTAAAATATCAATCTTTCTTTCAAATTTACTGTAGATTTGTTTTTTACACTCAATTTAAATTTAATAAACTATTTCGCAGCTGCTTCAATCTTAAACTTATTCGCACCAAAATAACATATAAAACAAATATTAAAAAGGTAATAAAAAAAATGATTAAGAAAGATTTGAAAATTTAATCGATGACCTTTTAGTTTATCCAAAAAGAGCACCGAGACCAGCTGGTTCTTCTGGTTTTTCTTCTTTCTTCTCTTCTTTCTTTTCTTCTTTCTTTTCTGCTGCTGGAGCAGCACCAGCTGCGGGAACAGCCATTACTGGAGCCGCTGAAGCACTGGCAATTAATTCGTCAATGTCTTTTCCTTCTAATCCTGCCACAAGGGCTTTGATTTGATTTTTATCTGGAGTGACACTTGCAGCTTTTAACACTTTTTCGATGCTTGCTTCATCGATTGTTTTTTCGGCTTTGTGAAGCAATAATGCAGCGTATACAGATTCCATTTTGATTTCTCCTATGTATATATTTATTTATTAGTTTTGGTTAAAAAATTTGAGTATTTTAAATTTTGGATTAAATTTTTGAAATACAATTATCCAAACAAGGCACCTAATCCTGCAGGTTCATCTTTTTCCTCCTCCTTCGGTTCTTCTTTTTTCGAAGGTTCAGGTTCAGATGCTGCGGGTTGGGCAACTTCAATACCTAATGCAGCCGCATTGACTACAGATGCTTGTCGAATGGCTTTCTGCACGTATTGTTCAAGTAAATCGGGAATGATAATAGGCAATTCTAATGCTAAACTGATAGCATTCTTTGCAGCTTTTTGAATTAATGGAGTAATTGTTTCATCAGTAATCATGCCAACATTTAACGCCAAATTCAAAGCTTGTGAAGCAGCTAATCGCACATTTCCCATGATTTCTTCTTCATCCAGGTGCAATACTTCTTCAGGAATAATTTCACCCTTTTCCCATGCAGAATAGAAATCTAATTTAATTGTCATTGGTTCTAAACCAAGACGTGCGAGCAGTTGTGCCTGCTTTTCATTAATTATATCCCCTTGATGGTGAGTAATAGTATCAGAACGAATGTGAATAGTTCCGTTCTTAATCATTGTTGGAACTTTTAGGAATTGATTTAATTCAGAAATTATTGGTCCAGGTGCAATTTTTGTATCTCCAGCTTTCACAGTAATATCTGCAGGAGCTATATCACCAGGTTTTGCAGGACCTTTAACTGCTTTCGATTCCAAATATTGAGCTAATTTAATAGGGTTCATATTTGTAAAAAGTAAAGCAGTAATTCCTTGAATCTGATCTGCTAACTCAACCAAATTTTCTTTTCCAGATTCGGTAAAAGCGCGGCGAAGCAATTTTTTCTTCGAAACTGTAATTACAACATCTCCTCTTAATGAGTCCCGTAAATTATGTAATGCTTTCGCAGGTACTTTTTCAATACGAGCCAATCCGATAGCATTAAATTCATCAATCAACTTTCGGATACGAGCAACTTCTTGAATTTTTACAGGGGAGATTTTATGATCATTGACCACCATTTATTGCTCACCTTTTGCCTCCTTTCTGTGCTTCTTTAATCATTATTGGCTTACCCATCGTTGTTTTTAAATAAATAGAGCGAACATTATTATTTCCAACTGGTAGCTGCCCTTCGATAAAATTAAGCACAGATTTGATGTTATCCATCAATTCATCTTTTGATTGGGACTTCTTACCTACTTTTAGTTGCATCAAAAGTTGCTTTTTCATTGATACTTTCACGATGCGATTCAATAAGGGCAAATAATTGCTCAAATCTTCATTTGGTCGAATCACACCAAAACCTTTGGGTTGGGGACGAGGCATTTTTCCTTGTTGACCTAAAAAGCGGGCTAATACTCTGGCTAAATCACGCATTAAATCAGCCCGAGCAACGAAATATTTGTATTTCTTAGCCACTTCTTTCTTTTCTTTTTTCGATTTCTTTTGTAACTCATTTAAATCGTTTTGGTTCAACACATGATAGCCAGATTCCTTTAAATCCAACTCCATCTGGTCTTTTACAATGAAGCAAACTTCATCTTTGGTCAAATTATTCGGGATAGGATGAGGTAATAAGATTTCATTATCAATTCGATTATTAGGATTTTTAATATCAACATCACGAATATTTATAATCAAATCAACACTTTCATCAAATTTTCGAATTTTATCAGGTTTACCTTCCTTTTTAATGACCGAATTTTCAAGCGCTAATTCCAAGGCTTTTTGAACTTCTTTTTCACTAATATTCATCTCTTTAAGCCTCCTCCGCATTTATTTGGTCATCATAGGAACCTGCATCGATCTCCTTTAAAATATCCCGAGCAGTTTTCCCATCTATTTTAATGCCACAAGAGTAAGCAGTACCAATAATTGTTTTTGCTCGACTTTTCATATCTAAAGCATTCAAAGAATCTTGTTTCATCCGGGCAATTTTCAAAATAGCGCTGAATGGTAAATCCCCGACAAAATTGGTGGTTGGCTCACCCGAACCTTTAGCAATGCCTAGTTCTTTAAGCAAGAGTGCGGAGGCCATGGGTGTGCTGACAATAATTTGGAAACTTTTATCAACTGGGTTCACCAAAATTGTGATTGGAACTTTAAGACCTTTAAAGTCCTTAGTTTTTTCGTTGATTGCATCGACCACGTCTTTAATAGGAACTCCAGTTGGACCAACGGCTGGACCAATAGGAGGGCCTCCAGAAGCTTTTCCACCTTCGATAAGAGCCGAGACTTCAATCAATTTATCTGCCATTGTGGGTCACGTTTGTTGTCAAACATGCGATCTCTTTGGTAGCAGATTAAAACGCAAAATAATCGATCTATTTAGTTGTATTTGCAACTTTCAGTTTTCTTCTTTAAAGGGTCGAATTCTGTAAATTGCGAAATATTTAATAGATCTAGTGGTGATACTTTACTACAATGCGAGGAGTGTTGAACATAATGTTCTCATCCACGGAAATGAGAGTAAAGCCGCACAATGTACGCGTCCTAATCTACGATAATTTCCATAAGAGATTAGTAAGATTTGAAAAGTGGGATAAAATTAAAAATTTGTGATTTTTGTTTCTCAGCAATTCTAAAATATTAAATAAAATGAACTGCAATATAGCTCTAATGCTGCTCTATTCTCCAGAGAAATTAATCAACCAGCATTGGCTTAAAAATAATTTGGGACTTAAAGGAGAATGGGGTCAAAAATTATATAAACTTATCGTCACAAATATTCAAAATCGGATTAATGTAAAAATAGAAAAATCTTCTTTCAATCTTTGGAAAAACGAATTATGTAATCTTTATCCCATGAAAGAACTTACAATTGAATTATATGCAAAGCATTGTCTATTATTTTCGATATTATTTGCATTTCTTGAGCATGTAAATAAAAATATGAATAAAGGTAAAGATCCAAAGGTAGAAATATCGCATTATTTTAATTATTTTGAATGGATTATCAAAAATCATCAAATTATTAAAGAACTTGCAGATCTAAAAGATATATTAGCAAGGTACCGAGTAGAATCAGAAGATCTTTTTGCTGGAATATATCAAGAATTAATTTTTAATTCAACCCGCCATATTCAAGGCGAATTTTACACTGATGAAGTCTTATGCGAGCAAATGGTCGAATCATCATATCAGATGGGGATGAAAGTCTTAGATCCAACTTGTGGTTCTGGAACTTTCCTTTTGATAATTGCTCGAAAAATTTTGAAATCATCAGTTTCTTTTGAAGAGAAAGTACATTTCTTATCAAATTTATACGGAATAGATCAGAATCCATTAGCCTATTTGATGACACGAGTTAATTTAATGCTTCTTGCATCTTCTTACAGAATTTATCAAGATATTTTCAATATATTTTATAAAGACAGTTTAGAAATTAATCTTAGAGATTTGAATAAACCGCAATCAGCCATTTCCCAGAGATCGTCGAAATCATCAATAAAACAGCCAAAAAGAGAACAGAATTCATTTGATTTATGGGATTTAATTATTGGTAATCCACCTTGGTTGGTGTTAAATGGTATACCTTCGAAAGAAAAGCAATTGCAGATAAAAAGGCTTGGGAACGATTTAAACATATTGTTAGGTGGAAGATTTGCCACCAGTACTGAAATTACTACGATATTTTGGCAGAAAATGGTTAATGAATTTTTAAAACCAGGAGGTATCATTCATTTTGTTGTCCCTGCCAGTTTAGCCACAGGAAGTCAGCATGCTCGATTTCGACAATTTTTAGGAGTTGAGAAGATAGAAATTTGGGATTTTACAATAGATTTTTTCCGGATTCATAATATCTGTTTGAAGGCGCAAAAATCACTTCATCCTTTGAATAAATTGATCAAAAAAACACATTGGATTAAATTTAGCTTTGATGAAGAGCACAATTGTTTGAAAATGATTTCAGAAGAAGATTATCTTCCGATTACGGTTGAATTTAAAGATGGATCGGATAAATTTTTCCAATATACAACAGATAATTCTTCTAATAGAACATTACATAAATGGACCAAAAAAAATCAGAATTCTGCACTCAGATCGAATTCCAATACAAATAATCAAGAATTTCATTCTTCTATTTTAGTTGGAAGGTTAATTTCTGAAAAACAGTTGATATCCCTTTTCGGAAGACCTACACCACTTCAGATCTCAAAAAATCAACATTCACCTTATAAAGATCTTTTTCGACAAGGAGCATCATTAGTTCCTCGAAATCTTTTATTTGTTGAAATTAATGGAGCTAAAATACCTCCTAATTTTGAACCTATTCCCCATTCCATTTTTATGGCGGAACATAAACATATTCCGTATATTTTTTATCCAAACAAAGAAGCAGAAAATTCGAAGATTATTGAGATTTCGCCTGCGACATCAATTCAATCTAAAAAAGATAGTACATGGAACTTTAATGCATATACTTCAGTTCGTATAGAGAGCAAATACTTATTTCCTATTGCAAAAAGCACAGGTTTGTTATCATTTTGCTATTTTCAACCTTATATGGCAACATTACCATTAGAAATATCGAGTAACTCAAAAGCTCATATTTTTTCTCAAGTGAGAATCCCAGATCAACCTTTAGCACGTAAGCATTTTACTAATTTAAGCAAAATATACGCCAAAAATTTAAAATCTGGAGCAAAAATAACCGATTTATTTTCTCGATTAGATTATGGACATGCTTTATCAGATCCAAAGCAGCTACAACAACCGAAGATTGTATTTGCTGGGATTGGAAGTAATGTTAAGGCCGCCATTCTTCACACGCCTGCAATTATCGACACTTCTCTTTATTTTTATATTCCTTCATCAATGGATGAAGCATATTATCTTGTTGGGATTCTTAATTCAGATTTCATCATATCATTCGTACGATTATCAGGAAGCACTGGTGCGAATGGGAGTCTACGAAATATACATAAAGCACCATTTAAATTACCAATCCCTATTTATAACTCAAACAATGATATTCATCGCCAAATTTCAGAAAAAGCTCGGAATATTGAAAAGAGTGTTTATCATTTTGTAGATGAAACATTAAAAACAGCTCCTGAATTAAAAAATAAAATTAAAACATTACAAATACGTTTAATTAATAATCCTCATTATCGGCAACAAATAATGAATTTAACCCAATTTGTTCAAAAAATATTAAATTTACCTTAAGGAGAAGAATTACAATAATTATCAGAAGGGATTATTCAAATTAAGTTCACTTCAGACAAGATGTGTAGTTAATTCAAGTTCCTGGTATTTTTAATAATTTTTTTAATAGTGTGCGAATTAGTTTTTAGTGCGAATAAGTTTGTTAATTCACTCAAGGTGAGTATAAATTTATGGACTACAAACATCTTTATAATGGGCAGGAGGGTATTTTAAATTCCGTCCCCGTACCCATTCATGAGTACGTCCTATTAATATGGTACGATTTCGCACAATTTGGCGTAATTCTTTGATATTTCGCACACCCAATAAACTCATAGTAATTTTCATTTGTGTAATAATTTTTAAAAACCAATTTTTTAGATTCTCTTCATCCGGATATCCAAAATCTTCCATAATTTCAATCAAAACAGGATAAGCAAAACTAACTAAATCAGCCCCTAATGCTAAGGCTTTGACAGCTTCTCGACCATTTCTAATTCCACCACCGACAA
Organism: Candidatus Harpocratesius sp.; assembly: GCF_054039255.1. Classification (NCBI taxonomy): domain Archaea; kingdom Promethearchaeati; phylum Promethearchaeota; class Promethearchaeia; order Promethearchaeales; family Promethearchaeaceae; genus Candidatus Harpocratesius; species Candidatus Harpocratesius sp. Next base: position 38,570 of record NZ_JBPLBG010000033.1, on the reverse strand, counting down.
TCAAGGGAATATCCCGATTTTCAGGTCGCAATGATATATCTAAAAGACTCCAAACTGTTGGAATTCCCCAAAAATCAAAAGGACGCTTGATTGGGGGATAAGTTTGTTTTTGAGAAGTTGATAAATCCTTCACAGTTTCAATTCGGGCAATTGAAGTGCCGCCAACACCTTGAATATTAATACCTGCAACCCCGGCATCCCACAATGGTCTGATATCTTCATTACTCAAACCTGTGGTAAAGCTTTTTATAAATACAGGAATATGCAGCTGATATGTAAGATTATGAATTCGCTCAATCAACCCTTTATATCCTGTATTTCGAGGATCGACTAATATATCTAGAAGAGGGGATACCCAAATTTCAACACCATCGGCATTAATTGAATCAACAATTGTTTGAACATCCTTCACATAATCTTTACTTTCGAGAATTACAGTTCCAGAAATATTCGCAAAGACCAATCCATCAGGATTTTTCTCTCTGACAACTTGGAAACTCTTCAATGCATCTTCATCTGCATTTTTTTGCAAAATACAACGTTGATCTCCGACACCTTGAGCAATCTTATATTTTGCAGTAAATTCTGCAATTTTTTCATTTATCGGAATGAAATTTTTATACCCTCCTGCAAGAGATCCAACACAAATGGGATATTTTAAATGTTTTCCCATAAAATCTATTGATAAATCAACATCATTTACCCCAATTGGAGTTAGAGCGTTTGGAATAAAATAAACTTCTTTCCAATAATTTTTCCCATGGTATTGAATATCTTCTTTTAAAACAGTCTCCATGGTTTTTAACTGGTAATGCAAGAACTCTTCTGGTTTCATTTCGCATTATGTAATTGATCAGATCCTTTATAGATATTACTTCGATTATGTTATTTTATTATTTTATTTTAATGAAAAATTTTTTAAGGAAATAATAGTTGCTTATCCCTTTTTTGGACAAATGAGCAAATAACTTAAAAAGGAACGAAGCAACTCAATAATTAAGCATTTAATTCAACTTGATAGGTGTAGATTAGTTATTCATTATCCAATTTTAGAATCTAAGATGAAAATTGATGATGTATGAACATAATTTAAAAATTAAGATTTTTTCTGGATATTTCTTATTTGTTGAATCGATTTTTATTTTAATAGAGATTTCATTTGTATTTGATGATATCTTGGATTACCGAGAAAGAACCTGCACATTACAACAACTTTATTGGTCTTTAGCCTTCATATTTTTGTTATGTAGCAGCATTGAAATTATTTATTACTATTTTCTTTTCGCAATAATTAATTTTAATTCTCAGAAAGGGATCCAGATCATTTCTCGATTCTCTAAAATTAAGGCAACTTGGAAAGAAATAAAATCAATTGAACTTACGCTAAGCCTTAGCAAACGTAATTATTCTGTCCAAGGTGGCATATTATTGATTTTTTTAGTGCCTTTTTTTTATCATAATCGAATTATGAAAATTCATATTAAAACATTTTCAGGAAAGGAAAAAACGATTCGTACTTATGCTAATTTAAAAAAAATTAACCTTCTTTTCGAATTCTTGACAGACATGAAAATTTTTAACACATCTTATTATAAAATTGATATAAATGAAAAGAAAAAAAAATCAAAAAAAAAGAAAAGTGTTAAAAAAACAGAAAAAACAAAAAAACCCCGATTTTTCGACCAATGGAGATTTGTTCAGAATAATTCTTATAAAAATTTGGTTGTAAACGATATTTTCATTCGAGACAAAAATGGGAATATCTGGGATAAAAATTACAGTAATAGAGCAAAAATAATTCTTATTTTAGGCATAATTTCAACGATCTGTATATTTACTCTTTTATTTTTGACTGCATTACATTACGAATTTTCACAATGTCCGACAATTTGGAACATTTTCTTAATAATACTACTAATTTGTATAATCATAGGATTACCATTAGCTTTTTTAACGCCAGAAATACGTGATAATCCCGAATTTCTTGAAATTTAGGGCCCCTTTTTCCGAAAAAATTTTTACTTATGAAGAATTTTTTTCTATAAATTTCATTTTTTTTTGGACCCATCGCCTAGCGGATATGGCGTCAGCCTCCTAAGCTGATTTTCCGGGAGTTCGAATCTCCTTGGGTCCGCTACGATTTCTTCATTCTATTTAAATAAAATTATTTCAAAATAGCGCAATAAATAGGAAAGAGATAATTGAGTGTTTTTTAAAATCCAAATTTTTGAAGTTTTACACCTACGTTTTTCAATTTTTTAAGAAGTTTGGATTGTCTGGTATTTATGTCGATGAATGGTATCGAATCTGCCGCTTTTATATCTTCGATGATGTAAGTAGAACAGTAGCCGGCATCGGCTGTTATCGTCCAGACATTTTGTTTGGTTAATAATGTCAAATTTTGGATGGGTTCTATTGTATCATTAAAAAAAGCGGCTTCTGCAGTATTTCCTGCTTGGTAATTCCGATTATCGGAATGCAGTTAGAGCCGTATCCGATTGAACATTTTTGCCCGATAAATTATCCACCCGGCGTAAATATTTATGGGTTTTATCCTTATTGAAAAGATCCCTCAATATTTCATCCAAATCAATAACATCATTATATTCTTCATCATACACATGCGATAAATCTTTATCGAAAAAGTGTTCCTTAAAAAGAGAACCAATTCCTTCAAATTCAAGGTAAACCTGGAATTTTACATTTGGTGGGAGAGGATGGAACAAAAAAGCAAGGAAAAATTCATTATTTATATTTTTTTAATATTTTGTTGAATTTACCATCAATAGTTAATAATTGGATAATTTTCCCTAAGATTCCAACCATATCATATCCTTTCTAAAATTTTAACCTTTGGTTTCGACAGATCTCAAACTTTAAATCACTTTAAATCTTTGTATAAATATAAATTCATAAATCTGGCCCAGTACTTCAAAAAGTCTGATTGTCATTAAGACAAAATAGATTTTTAATGGATTCTTATCTGCCCTAAGCATTTCAGGAAATTCTTTAAGAGAATTAGGGATATTATAGATATTTTTCAGTAAGAAATTAATAATACTAATTGGGCTTTTTCCATTTCTTCTTAATAATGCAACATCTTTGCGACCGTCTTGAAAACTAGTTTTATAGAGAACAGAAAATTGAGGATTGTGATGATGATAGATAATCATTTCAGGATTATATCCGATAATTAATTTTTTTGATAATAATAAATCAGAGATATATTGGTCTGCACCGCGTTTAATCCATACCGGCCATTCATTTATGTTAGAAAGGGCATTTCTTTGAATTGCAGAATTACCCCCACTAATATGTGTACTTATTCCAGGAGAATTTGTTTTTGGGAGATTGTATTTCTCTCGGATTTTGCTTTGATATTGAGTATCTAGATAATTTTTATGTCGACGATTATACACTTGTTGTCTCGTTCGAGCTAATAAGTTATTTGTATTAATAGGGAGGATTCTACCTAAAACTGCAGACACTTCAGGAAAGGACTTAAAGTATTTCAATATAGAATTGATCCAATTTGGATGGATTTCAGCATCATCATCAAGAAATGCAATTATATCTGATGTTGCTATTGACATTGCTTCTTTTTGAGCATTTGCTTGTCCTTTATTTTCAAGAAGATAAATCCATTTAATATTGAGCCCTTCTCCATATTTTTCAATTGATCGAGATAAATTCCCCCCATCATCAACTACAATAACTTCGCAATTAGCAAGATTTACATTCTTTGCCCGTTTTATACTCTTTAGACAAGATAAAAGCATTTTATAGCGCTTATAAGTCGGGATTATAATAGAAATGATATTACTACTCATGCTGAACACCATTAATATAGTTCTCAATTTTTTTCTTTAAATCTAAAGGAGAATCATTTGGAGAAACGTAAATCCTTCTTATATTTAGTAAATTTTCTTTCCAATTAAAAACACCTTGGCGCACTGTTGTAAATCCAATTTTATGGAACTTTCCACATATTTCTAAGACTTTTGAGCTAGCGTCACCATAAGGATAAGATATTGATTCAGGAGGACTACCAATGATTTCTTGTAAAATTTGGTTATTTTTCTCAAATTCTTTTTGTAATCGATCATCTGGTAGTTTTGAAAGTCTTTGATGAGTTAGCGTATGACTTCCAATCTCATGATTCAGATTCAGTAAATATTTTAAATCTTTTTTAGTCATATGGGGTTGTATCACGTGCCACTTATGATTCCAATCATTAGTTTTTCCTATATACTGACCAATAACAAAAAATAATGCATTACAAGAGAAATCTTTTAATATTGGACAAGCATATTCAATAACTTCTTGTAGCGAATCATCAAAAGTTATTAATATTGGATTTTTGGGAAGTATACAATTATTATTAAGATAATTAATTACATCTTTGATTCGAATTGGATTATATTCGTTTGTAATAAATTTAATATGTTCAAAGAATGTTTTCTCAGATATTGTCAAATAGTCTGAGCTTTCAAGATTTACTCCATGATACATTAATGTAGGAATAATTAAATTTGAGTTATCTTCCACCATTTTCTTTTTTTTCACCTATTTTTTTTATCTTCATCAAATATAACTAAAAAAGAATTGATGTCTTTTCTGAACGAGAGAAATTGGTTTATACACTTTTTACTGATTAAATGATTTTCTCTCATTTTTTGTTGAAAAACATTAATTAATTCAAGAAGGTGTTTAATTGCGAGATTTGTATTAAAGTTCAGATCCATTGCCGTGTAAAATTCATTAATTTTGCTTAAAAGAAATTTAAAATCCTCTTCTTCATTTGCTATGTTTTTATAATGCTTTAATTTTATAAAGAATGATTGAATTTTTTCCCGTTCATCAGAAGCCTTTTTTAAATCATCTTCTGTGAAATTAAGTTTTTCAATATAATTTGATCTAAAAAAATAATAACGGAGTGATTTTGTCGGATATTTTTTGAATATATATTCAATTTTTATTTGGTTTTCTAAAGATTTTGAGACTTTTACATTATTGATTGCTAAAAGTCCATTATGAATCCAATAATTTGAAAATTTCTTACCCGTGGCGGATTCTGATTGTATTATTTCAAATTGATGATGAGGTCGTTTAAGATCTATTCCACCTCCATGAATATCAACTGTAGCACCAAGATACTTCATACATATTGCGCTACATTCTATATGCCATCCAGGTCGACCATCACCCCATGGAGAGTTCCAAAGAGGAAATCCCTCTTTTTTTTTAATCCAAAGGAGAATCTCATCTTGTTGTTCTCTCTGCTTATCCATCTCATCGGGTTTTAAGAACAAATTAAAATACGTATCATCTATTTTACTAGAATCAAAAAAAACATTCCCATTTTTAATATATGTAAAACCTTTTTTCTCTAAAATTTTAATTAAAGAAATAATTGTGTTAATTTCTTCGGTTACCCGAGGTTTATAAGTGGGTTCTTTAACGAATAATTCGCTTTGCATCTTTTCATATCGAATAATATTTTCTTCAGCACATTTTTTTAAAGGAATATTTAATTCACTTGATCTTTTCACTATTTTTTCAGAAATATCCGTATAATTGTGAACATAACAAACATTATAACCTTTGAACTCCAAATATCTTCTAATTAGATCAAATGTAACTTCAGAGCGCGCATGACCAAGATGTGGCTCATCATAAACCGTAGGACCACATACATACATAGAAACTTGTTTATTTTTAATTGGAATGAAAATTTCCATTTTATTCGTAAATGTATTAAAAATCTTCATTTTATTGTGTATAAAAAATTCGTATTTATTATAAACAAATCGGATATAGAAAGGTGCGAATTAGTTTTTAATATCCCATAATTGGTATTCGAAAATGTAAAGTCATTGGACACCATCGGCATAATTTATGCCTATGCACTCGAAAATTGTCCCATTTTTTTGATGTCCATATTTCTTTAAATGATTTATTAAAAACATTTCCCATAATAGGTTTGTGAAAATATTCGACACCATTACATGGGTGAACCTCCCCATTTGCTAAAATAATTGTAAAATAGTGAGAGCGATTACAGTTAGAGTTTCCACTTGGGTGGTATTCTCCAGTTGAAAAATTAATCCATGCATCTGCATTGGGAGTAAAGATATTTTCAATTGTGCTTAATGCTTCTAATTTATATTTATCTAAAGACATCTTATCAATTATTTCTTTTAATTCGGGAATGATCCTTGAGCGAAATTTAATAATTTGATCTAGAGTAGGTAAATATTTTTTTTCAAAATCACCTTCAAGATAGGCTACATATAAATAACCTACTTTCTTAGAGAATGCATATCTTAAAATATTAGGTAATTCAAATATATTTCTTCGAGTAATAATTGTTTCAAGATCTAAATGCCCTGGATGGAATTCTTGCAGATATGTAATTGCACTTTTTGCCCGCATGAGTAATCCTGGTTCATGGCGCATATCATCGTGGATTTCAGGTAAAAGACTGTAGATTGAGATCCTTATAGTATCCACATTGGAATGAATTAATTTACCAATCATTTCAGGAGTAAGTAGGCCTCCATTAGTATTCAGATTAATTCTCATGTCTAAACTTTTTGCGATATTGATTAAATCTATCAAATCATTATATAAAAGCGGTTCCCCTCCGCTAATATTACATTGTTTACAATCAAGCTCAGAGATCTCATATAAAACCCTTTTCCAGTCTTCAATTAATAACATTTTATCTGTCAAGCGCTTTGAGTATAAATTCATTCGTAAAGAACATGTAGGACAATTTGCTGTACATTTTAAAATAGGTTTTATTACAAATCGATGCAAATTATATTTCATTTATTAAACCACCAAATACACATTTATTGTAAAAAATAAAAATAATTCACTTAAAGTCCATGAAAAACCAATTATATCTCCATTTAATTCTCCCATCTTTTGGATTAAATAATGTTTTGAACTAAACCCAATAAAAATAGAAACCAAAATTAGAATCAAAAAAAAAAAGCCATAATTAAGATTAGGAATTTTAGAGTAATACAATATTAGATATGATATGACAAAAACGATCAAAATAGAGAGAATAATTCGATGTTTTTTTCCAATTTCTTCTGAGAAAAATCTAAAATCACTTTTTTCTCGAAAGGACTTGTGATTTGAAAGAGCAACTGCAATTGATATTTTTGATATGGGATTAACAACTATGATTAAGAAAAATGCATTAACTCCAAAGATAATAAATAAATTATTGATAAATGAGAACTCTAATATTAAAAATAGACCAATCAAAGTAATCCCGTATACTCCTTTTTGAGATGAACGAACGACATCCCAAACTTTATTTTGATTACAATTAGGATTTGAAAAACTATAAAAAATACCTTCAGAAAGATCACAGAAACCATCAATTTTCTGGAATCCATGAATAATTTGATCAATAGAGATATATGTTATTGCGGAGATCAACCCAGAATTAAAAATATAAAAGAAGACAATAGAGACTAAAGCGCTAAATAAGTTTATTAAGAAATCACAAATAATGGCTAACCACCAGAAATTTCGCCCAATGAATCTAAGATCTTTTTCACTTCTATATGATTGGGTTTTAATAATTGATAGAAATGATATTATCTTTTGTATCTTTTTTATGATTTTCATTATCTCAACTTCTCTTTATTAATTTCATTAAAATTTTTTTTATATTCAAGTATTTCAAGAGAATTAAGTCTGTATAAGAATTCAGGAACATATTTTAATTCATTATCAAATAAAACAAGCTCTTTAAGATGATTTAAATTTATTAAAGAATCGGGAATTTTTTTGATTTTATTATAATTTAGTTTTAAAATTTGAAGCAATTTTAGCTGACCTATAGATTCCGGTATTTCTTCTAATTTATTGTACCACAGAGATAATTTTATTAAATTTTGAAGATTGCCAATCGAATTTGGTATATATGATATAGCATTACCGGCTAAGCAAAGAATCTTCAAATTTTTTAGTTTTTCAATGGACTCGGGAATGGAAGTAAAGTGATTACCTCCAATTTCAAGGACATTAAGCCAAGTCATTTTTGTTATTACTTCAGGAAAAAGCGCCAATTTATTTTTATATAAATATAGTTCTCTAAGATTAGTCAATCGGACTATTTGATTGGGGATAGAAGTAATTTCATTATTTGCAATATTAAGAATCGATAATCTTTTCATTTTAGTTATAATCTCAGGTATTGAAGTAAATTTATTTTTGTATAAAAATAATACTTCTAAACTTGTAAATTGCTCAATTATTTCAGGAAGAGATGTTAAACCCATGTTATATAAGCTAAGTTTTATGACTTTTGCATTATCCTCTACATATCCTAGAGTCTCGCGGGTTATATCGTCTACTTTATGAATTTTTACATTTAACATCGTCTCTAAAGATTTCAAAAGAGTAAAATCATCTTTAATCAATTGAATTCCCTCAGAATTTTTAAAAGTTATTTATCGAATACTGAATTATACAGTTGATTGATTACTTATTCTTTTTATTTTAATCATAGAAATATTTCATTTTGAACCCAATGCTTTCTCCTGTATTGTTGTTCCAAACATGGGGAGTCCCTAATAATTAGATAGCCTCGTAAGTTTATTAACCTTAGCTAGAGCATAGTGATTGGGAACTCTCGTTTATATGGCATCCCCGCTCAGCAGAACACCCTTGTGAATGAAACTACCCCGAACGGTAGCTATCTTGATGCGGGAAGCTAAAAAAGATAATTTAGACGAGCTAAAAAAGATAATTTAGACGATTTTCCTTTGCGTTAACAAATTTACAATAAAAATCAAATATTATTTTAATCTAAATTTATAACAAACCTTTTATTTTTGATGGAATTACCAAAACTGACTTATATTTGCATAACACACATTAAAAATAAAACATTGGACTGAAATTTAATGCAGAAATGGAAAATAGGTTGGGGGATTACAAATGCATGTAACATGAATTGTAGTTTTTGCTATAGTAAAAATGAAAGAAATTCTAAAGAAGTCTCTCTTGCGTATTTGATTGATATGATAAAGAGAAATCATAAATATATCGACTCAATTAATTATGGTACTGGGGAAAATACAATTTCTAAAAAATGGTTTGAATTTCTATTGTATATCTATAAAAACTATCCGCAGATTCCACAAGCACTAACGACAAATGGCTCTTTCTATCAATTATATAAAGAATTAGATAGTAAAAACAGTCTTTTAAACAGTCTCTCAGAAATAGATATCTCTTTAGACTTTTCAAATCAAAAAGATCATAATGAATTCAGAGGAAATAATCACGCATATGAATGGGTAATGAAATCTGCTAAAATATGTTCAGAGAGTAACATTACTGGTACTTTTGTTATTATGGCTATAGATCGAAATACTAATTTAGAGAACATAAAGAAAATTTTTAAGATTGCAAAAAAATTTGATTTTTTCGTTAGAATAAACATATTTAGACCAAATGCGATGCAAGATTTAACCCCATTAAAATATTCTAACCTAAAAAACCTAATAAAATATATCTTACAAAATCATAAAATAGTATCTTTAAGCGATTCTTTATTTTCAGCCTTGATTTTAAACGAAGAATTTAAAGACGCTTCTGGAATTACTAGCATACGAATTTTACCAAATGGATGGGTAACTCCATCAACTTACTTGATAGATAAAAATTGGCAAAAAATACATATTAATGAACTCGATTTATCAAAAATGAATTTATTTGATTTTGATTTTACTCTAATCCCTGATGATTGCAACGAATGTGAATTAAGGGATATTTGTAGAGGTGGGGCAATAGACAGGAGATTTATTTGGTATGGAACACTAAATGAAAGAGATCCTTATTGTCCAATTAGAAATAACGATAGTATTTCTTCATGGAGAAAATTATTAAAGGATTATCATCCTGTTGAAGGTCCAGAAATTCATAAAGGATATTTGCCTACTTTAATTTTCAAACCTTAATCAATTAAATAATAATAGTTAAGAGAATGGGATACGTTGAGTGGTATAGCAGGTATAAATTGGCAAGATTCTGACTTAATAAAGTCATTAACAATATTAATGAAGACAAAAAATTCAAAAAAATATGGAGAATATATAGATAATTGTGTTTCTTTAGGATGTAATGGACTAAATGATGAATTCCAACCAAAGTCAAATGAAAATGAGACAGTTTTTTGTGCTTTTATTGGTAATATCTATAATTATAAAGAATTAAGAGCCGAACTTATTAAAAAGGGACATAAATTTATAGATGATTCAGAATCTGAAGTAATAGTCCATGCTTATGAAGAATATGGACAGGATTTTGTTAATAAATTAAACGGAAAGTTTAATATTTGTATTTATGATAAAAAGAAACAAATAATTTATCTCACCCGTGATAGAATCGGCATCATGCCAATATATTACTATTTTAACAATGAAAAGTTCATTTTTAGTTCAGATTTGAAGGTTATCATAAATTATTTAAAGCAAATAAAGGAATTACAAGTAAATACTTTTGCTGTCGATTTTTACCTTTTTTACAGATTTCCACATTATAAAGATACTCCAATAAAAAATGCATTTAAACTGGAACCGGGACATTATTTAATTTTTGATTTGAAAGCGAGTAAAATCAAGAGTTATATTAAATATTGGGAAATAAAATATACGAATGAAATTAAAGATGAAGATGAAGCAATAAATAGGATATTAAATGAGTTACAAAGTTCAATTGCTAGAAGGATAAATATCGATAAACCTGTAGCATGTTTTCTTTCGGGAGGAGTTGATACGTCTGCAATTGTAGCCTTGACCAGTAGATTTACAGATAATATCCATACTTTTTCAGTTAAATTTGATAACGAATTCTATGATGAGTCATACTATGCAAATGTAATTTCTCAAAAATTCAATACTAATCATCATGTTATAGAATTTTCAGCAAAGGATGTTTTAGATGCACTATCTAAGTTACCTTATAACTATGATGAACCTTTTGCAGATGCGTCAATGGCTCCAACATTTTATGCTTCAGAATATGTAAGTAAAGATTTTGATACAATTTTAACAGGAGACGGTGGAGACATGATGTTTATGGGTACTAGGAAATATGGGAATATCCTTGAACTCGAAAAACTAAAGAGATATCGACTCTTGATAAGATTGCCATTTTTTAATAAAATGAAACAAAATTATTATAAAAATCACTTCGATCGATTAAATTTCAATAATGAAAATGCTCAAAAGTATTTACAGTTAGAATCCTATCAGATTTTTGCTCTTTTTGATTCTCTTAAAAAAATAAATTCAATAAATCTTGAAGAAGATAAAGAATTTCTTGATATTTATAAACAATTTTTTATACATAAAGATCTTTTTTTTAATCTATCTTATTGTGATCTTCATTTATATGGACCAAATGATATTCTTATTAAAGTTGATCGAGCTTCAAGAGGAAATGGGCTTGACACCAGGTCTCCATTTTTGGACAATAATTTTGTAAATTTGTCATTAAAGATAGATAAAAAATTAAAAATAAGAAAATTTGAAAGAAAATATATATTAAAGAAAGCAGTCGCAAAGATTGTACCCAAAGAAGTAATATATAGGAGAAAGGTTGGGTTTGGAATGCCTTTAAAATACTATTTAAAGAATGAATTACGAAATACTATAGAAGAAAAAGTAATTAATTTTCATGAACATTCTTATTTTAAGAGATATAATTTAGAAGAAATTTTTAAGAACCATTTAGAAGGGAAAGAAGATAATTCTGGTATTTTATGGACCTTGTTAATGTATAATTTATGGTATGAAAAATGGATCTTGGAATAGACTAATAAAATGAAATGGTTGAAAAAGAATTTTTTGTTTTTTAAAGCTCTTACTATTTATGCTTATTTTTCTATTTTTCCATGAATTCTTTTAACCGTCTAACTTTATTTAAACATATTTTTCTATATTTATCGAATATTCTATCTTCGTATATTAAAGAACCAAACCTTTTTAGAATCGATGAATATTGTTCCTTATTTAAGGTAGGATAATGTACAGAAGGAAGAAAATCATTTTTCCATATGGGAAAACCATTTTTATCAAAGATACCTAATATAATTTTACGTATATTCTGAAGAAATAATCCAAATATCAATCCATAATAAATAGAACTTGATAAGATTGAGAGATAATTCTCAACTTCTTTTTTTTCAAACCATATAAATGACTCTGGATTGGTTAATAACTCATTCAATTCAGGTTTATAAGAATTATAAGTTAAAAATCGATCAAATTTCAAAGGATCAAATTTCTTTAAGAAAGAGTTCCACTTTATTGTAGGGAGGGCCATACCAATAATTTTTTTGGGAGAAATAATAAATTTTTCAATATTTTTTGAATGATTGAGCGGTTTCACAATACCTAAATGACAATTAATCCATTTTGAAGTACCACCTTCAATTTTATTCTTCATTACTTTCAATTGTCCAGAATTAGAAGAATTTATCTCAAGATTTGATGATTCAATAACAAACATAGCTCCAGAACAAGGGTTTTTTGCCCAATAATTAATCGCTTGTGATAATAATTCACTTTTTTTTTTCGATTTCTTTATTTTATTATTTTTAATTAGATCTGAAACAGAGACCCATACCTCTTTGGAATATATATGATTACTATTTAATCCTGGATTTGCATATTTTAACATTGCTGTAGCTGGATTTAATGTTAAATTTGGTTCAGAGCTCTTAATATATAATCCATTTGTTATTATTGATGCTACATATTTATATATTGTTCCGTGAAACAAAACTAATAGAGGTTTACTATATTCATGTGATAGTCTTTCTTTAATAAGGTTTATTTCCGAATAGTTGAAAAATTCAATGATATTGATAAGATACGATCTTATTTCAATTTCCTTCCCATTCAAAGAAAAAACACTCGATTTTAATTCGTTTTATCCAATTATTAAGGATTAAATTGATTATAGATTGTTCCTCATTATTTTTAAGTTTTATTTTAACAAACAAGAATTACCAGCAGTATTTTTTCTAATTTGCCATTCTTTTAATCATTAAAAAAAATTTAATTTATACTTATTGAATTTTCTAGTTCTTAAGGACATCCTTTATTATTTTCTCTTTTTGGATTGGTTCTTCAATGTGATTTAGTTTATCAATGCAGAAATCAGCTATGAGTTCATTTTCTTTGAGATAATTATCTTTATTGGAGTTTTGAAAACCGTTATTATCATCTTCGGACTTTTTATTTTAAAAAGACTCTATCTTCTAAAGAATTGGAAGAATGGACACTATATGCATAAATTAAAATTCCGGGCACAAGCCAAGTAAAACTTTTTGCATGACCATCTATTGTAAAAATACCTCCATTACCATGCACTTCCTTCACAATTTTATAAAACATGCAATCAGAAAGGTTAATGAGAGCCAAATAATTAAACAAGCAATCGTTTCAAGCACAATGAAATTAATCCAGAAAACAGCACTTATCGGAACGTAGTCATAAATTGGAGATTGTTTGAAAATGGGAACTGTTCGATGTGTAATGAACGCTATAATCATTTCAATCGAAATTAGCAGAATTGATTGAATGATAAATACTCGAACACGTCGTTTAAGTGTGATTCTTTGTAACTCATAGTTTTCAGCAAACTTTTGTATTGGACTTGACAATCCATCTATTACACTGATGGTTACAAAAAAAAGGGCATTAATTATGGAAGTTGATATAGTAAATATTACCAAACAGAAAATAAAATTTCCTGCAAAATGCATATCGATTATTAAAAAAAGGAAAATATTTATGCCAATATATCCAAATAAAAAAGGAAATTTAATATCCTTTAATTTTGGATTATTTTTAAATGAAAAGCCCGTTTTTTTAAATAAAACGGATTCATCACAATCATTTTTGTCATTAATCATATTATTCATTATCTATTTTTTTTCATAAGTACTTTAATTCTGAATCTTTTTCATATTTTATCCAACTTCGTCATTGTCATCATGAGATTCTTCAACAAAATAATCAATAATAACTGCAGCTGTAGTGAGAAAAACTGCGATTTTAACCGCTGTAACTAGTCCCCCACTAGCTGCATCTCCCAAAAATTCTAATAAATATAATGTTATTCCTGTAATGCCTGCAGCAGCAAGAAAAGCCCATTCTCCGGCTGAAAAATCATCTAGAGCCTTAACAAATGCAGAACCGCGTTCATTCCTCAATTCAATATACTTATTTTGGAAGATTTTATGTTCTTGGGAAGTTTTCCATAATAATTTTGATTGATCCACTACCATTGATCTCATCAAGTACTTTGACAATAAATATTAATAGGATTAAGTGAATGTTATACAATTTAGAGAAATAAAAGGAGATATGCTAAAGGGGAATTAAAAAAAGCCAAAAAAAAGTAAAAAGTTTATAAAAATAAAGGAATTTTCAATTAAAATAAACCAACTACATCGCCGTCGAAATCAATATCAATGCTTTCAGCAGCTGGTTTCATCGGTAGGCCTGGCATTCTGAGCATTCGACCAGCAATTGGAATTAAAAAGCCAGCACCTGCAGCAATTAAGACACGTCGAATTTTTAGAGTAAAACCGCTGGGAGCTCCCAATTTTGTTGGATCATCAGAAAATGATTTTTGAGTTTTAGCAATACAAATAGGAAGATTATCCAACCCAATTTGCTTTATATTTGCAATATCTTGTTTTGCATCTAATTCAAATTCGACATCTGTTGCACCATAAATCTCACGGGCAACGGTAAGCACTTTTTCTTCTATTGAATCATTCCAATCATATAAAGGCGTAAATGTTGAAACAGTGGGGGATTCTAACTTTTCTATAACTAATTTCGCTAAAGCTTCCCCACCTTCTCCACCTTTTTCCCAAACTTCCGAAAGAGCAACATCAACACCTAATTGCTCACAGTATGAAAATACCATTTCAATCTCAGCAGGAGTATCGAAATTAAATTTATTTAAAGCAACAACTACAGGAATGTTAAATTTCTTCATATTAGAGATGTGGCGCCCAAGGTTGGCCAATCCATCAGAAAGAGCAGTTAGATTCTCTTGTTTGATTCGATCGAGAGATTGTCCACCATGCATTTTCAATGCTTTGATAGTTGTGGTGATAACAGTAAGATCTGGAGCAAATCCGCCGTAAAGACTGACCAAATCAAAGAATTTTTCAGCACCCAAATCGCTACCAAAACCTGCTTCAGTAACTACATAATCGTTTGTTCTGAGAGCAAAATTAGTTGCCATAATACTGTTTGCACCTTGGGCAATATTTGCAAATGGACCACCGTGAATAAATGCAGGGTTATTTTCCATTGTTTGGACTAAATTAGGTTTAATGGCATCTTTTAAGAGAACTGTAATAGCACCTGCAACATTCAAATTCCGACAATATACAGGTTTATTTTTGAAATCGAATCCTAATAAAATATTCCCAATTTTCTCTTTTAGATCAGATAAATTGCGCGCTAAACACAATATTGCCATTATTTCAGAAGCTGCGGTAATGTCAAAGCCACTTTCATGCGTAACCCCATCTGTTGATTTACCTAAACCAACAATAATATTTCGTAATGCACGATCATTTACGTCTACGACCCGATTCCATAGAATCTTTTTTGGATCTAACTCAATTTTATGTCGATAGATTGCATTATTAAGTAATGCAGCTAAAGTATTATGGGCGGATGTGATGGCATGCAAATCACCAGTAAAATGAAGATTAATATCTTCCATTGGGACACATTGAGAATATCCTCCACCTGCAGCACCACCTTTAATTCCAAAAACTGGACCCAAAGAAGGTTCTCGTAAACAAACAGCAGTTTGGCGATTAAGTCGATTCATGGCATCTGTAAGACCGATGGAAGTGGTTGTTTTCCCTTCACCTGCAGGAGTGGGGGAAGTAGCGGTTACTAAAATTAATTTTCCTGGAGGGTGTTCCATACAATTTAGACAATAATTTAAATTAATTTTTGCCTTATACGGGCCATAAAGCTCCAAACTTCGTTCAGGAATCCCAATTCGAGCAGCAATCTGAGTGATGGGCAACATATGGGCTTCCCGAGCGATTTCAATATCTGGTTTCATATAATCTCTCCAATTGATATGATTTTGTATTTAAAAAAGGAATTTTAGTATAGAAAGAATATTAAACAATTTGTTTTCCTTTTCGATATACTAAAAATGGTTTTAAAGAACCTTGGTTATAGACAATTTCTTGATATTTATTACATTTAAATGCAATAAAATCAGCTAATTTTCCTGGAGCAAGAATACCACGATCATTTAATGATAAAGCATCAGCAGCGCGCTTTGTAATACCTGCAAGAGTTTCTGCGATTGTAAGTTTTTGATATGCACCCAATAACGCGGCTTGAGTTAATAGTTCACCCATAGGGGCAGAACCTGGATTCCAATCAGATGAAATTGCAACATTTAATCCAACATCTAGCATTTTTCTAGCTGGCGCAAAATCAATTCCTAATCCTAACGATGCACCTGGAAGAGTTACAGCAATTACATTTGCATCTTTAAGCATACGGAGATGTTCTTCGTCCGATACTTCTAAATGTTCAGCAGATAAAGCACCAACCTCAGCAGCTACTTCAGAACCACCTATTGAAAATTGATCTCCATGTACAACAACTTGAAAACCAAGTTCCTTAGCATAATGTAGATATTTCCGAGCAGAATCGGGACTGAAAGCACTTTCTTCAATAAATATATCGACTCTTTTTGCTAATTGTTTTTCTTTTACAACAGGTAATAGTTTATCCATAATTTCTTGTAGATATTCATCAGAATTTTGGAATTCGGGCGGACAAGTATGAGCAGCTAAACATGTAGGTACTAAATCAGGTAATAATGCACGTGAATGATTTGCTTGATTAATTACCTCTAACATTTTAAGTTCTGCTTCAACAGTAAGTCCATATCCACTTTTAACTTCACACGTAGTAACACCTCGGTGAAGATGGGTTAACCCTCTTATAAAAAGATTATCAAATAGTTCCTTTTCTGATGCAGCCCGAGTTTTACGAACAGTATCGAGCATTCCACCGCCAGATTTTGCAATATTCAGATAGGTCTCACCAGATAATCTCCGTGCATAATCTTCAGCCCGTGTTCCTGCATAACACATATGAGTATGGCAGTCAATCATTCCAGGCATAGCAACAGCGTTTTCGGTAATTTTATGAAATATAGTTCCTGAACCGTGGAATTTTGCATGAGACACTTCTTTTTCAAATTCATCTTTGGAAAGAATTTGCTCAATTTTATCTTCAACAATTAGAATTCCCCCATCGGGGATAATTTCCAATTTATCATCAGAAATAGGCCCAGCAGAGGGTAAATTTTGCATGGTAAGGATTTGCTTAAAAGGACCGATTAGTTTTTTATCCGACATTATTACCTCCCTTCTAGTGAGGCAGTGCTAAATGAATTAAATAATTTGTGCTTTAGAATTGGAATTAAATTTATTAATCAGAATTTTTAATAATTCATAGGTTGTTTATATGGAAAGTAATATTTGTGAATTCTGTGGTGAACCTTTACGGATGATAATTCAATCGAATTATGTAATCTGTCCAATTTGTGAACGAAAAAGCTGCCTTAAATGTCAAAAGTTAGGTTTATGTCCAGATCATTACAAAGAAATACCAGAATCAACTAAATCAGAAATAAAAGAAATTAGAAGAAAAACTGTTCTTTTCATCATTCTTGTTTCAATATTACTTTTTGCATCATTAGCTTCTTTCGAGTTTATCAATAGAGATAAAAATTTTATCGAGATGAATCCATATGACACCGAAAAATACTTATATCTTTTATTTGTTATTTTATTTCTTCCAATTTTTTTTGGAATTATATCTCATTATAATAAGAAGATTAAAAAAATACTCTATTATTCTATTGAAATTTGGAAACAAAACAATTCAAAACAGAAAAGATTTGAAATAGATCAATAAAATAGTAAATTATACATGGAAAAACAGATCAATTTTAAATTTGAAAGGTGATTTAATTGATGCATTTGTACTTTTGTGGAGAATTTTTTTTTTCTTTGTTTATTTAAACTAATCTACACTATATTATTTACAGAAAAGTGCGAATAAGTTCATAAAATTTGAATAATATCCAATTATTTTCAAATATAGATGGAAAAGGGCTAAATTTGAATACTATTTAGTCGTTTTGTTAATATTTTAAAAACCAACAGTACGAAAGCATCTTCTACATTGATGTTATTTAAAGCACTGGTTTCTAGATAAACCATGTTATGTTTAGATGCCATAATATTTGCTTCTTTTGTTGAAACAACTTTAAATAAATCAGACTTATTCCCGACCAAAATGGATTCGTATTCACCGTTAATATAGGAATCTAATTCAGATTTCCACTGAGGAATATGTTCAAATGTGTTCCGATCGTGCAAATCAAATACAAGGATTACAGCCATAGTCCCTTTATAATAACTTCTTCTTACACGTTTAAAGAATTTTTGCGATCCAATATCATAAATATTTAGGTGGACGCGATTTTCCATAAAAGTGTACGTATGGGTCATAATATTCAAGCCAATTGTCGGTCGAAAATCTTTTGGAAAAATACCGTCAACAAAGCGATTTACAAGGCTTGTTTTTCCAACACCTGAATCCCCTACTAAAGTAAACTTAAAAACCCATTGTTGAATCTTTTTTGAACTGGAGTCTAGCAATTTTGAGCCTAAAATTTCTCCCAATTTTGGAATTTCTAGATCAACAGATTGATTTTCTGATAAAATTCTATAAAATTTTTCTGTAGCTAAGTAAAGAAAGGGTTGAAGCTTATCAATCCAAGCATCAATTGATACAACATAAATAAAAGTCCAGTGATCAACAAAAATACTAATACTACGAAAGTTCTCAGCATCCATAATGACGTTAGCATAAGGTGAATCCGATTGAATTTCTTGAATTCGGCGCAAAATAGGATCTAAATCAATATTGATAGATGAATATTGATTTCTTGTATTATTAACATTTGAATCAAATGATTTTTGAATCTCATTCGAGTAAATCAGTTCTTCTCCATTTTTTATAATATAAAGCCCTTGTAATTCAAGTATATTGCTTGCTAAATTAGAGGAAAGAGTATTCAGTAATAAATTTTGATTCATTAATATACAAATGGAAAATGATCCTAAGTAAATATTGATTGAATGAAAATAATAGAGTAAATGAGTTATTTAATTCTAGTGGCAGTATTACAATGTTTACAGCGGATAACTTGCTTGAGTTTTAAAGATTGATAACGATAAACTCCAAGAACTAGCTTTTTACCGCATTTTGCACAACGTTCATTCAAAATTTTTTCTTGTAAGCATATTCCGTTTTTTACAATTTCCATTCTATTTAAAAAAAGTGAAAGATACTTTTTAAGAATATTTGGAATAATTAAAATTTGATTAGCGAATGAATAATGTGCAAGAACCAACTCACTCTATTGGTAGTAAAGAAAATCCTTATGATATTGTAATTAGTGGAGCGGGTCCGGCTGGTTTGACCGCGGGTATTTTTGCGGGTCGATACAAATTAAAAGCACTTATCTGTGAAAAAGAAGAACATCCATGGTTATTTCCAAGAGGAGAGACACTACATAATGCAAAAATCTTTTCTCAAGTTTTAGGTGATAATGTTCTTAATCTAATTTCTATCCATATAACTGCTGCGCGTAAATTCAACAGCCCTATGGTAAAGAATACTGTAGAGGTTTTTCGAAGAACACCTTCAATTGTCTTTGAATGGAATAATTTCATTGAATTACTAAAATCACGTTTATTAGAGACATCAACAAAAATACGGACCAATTCAGAGGTTAAAGAATTAATTTATGAAGATAACAAGTGTTGTGGAATTCGATTGCAAAATGGTGAGGAAATCTATGCAAAATCGATAATTGTTGCAGATGGTCACAACAGCCTTATTGGTAAAAATTTTCGCATTCCCTATGAAAAAATTAATTTTCCAATTATTAAACGTATTATTCGGAATTTTCGCGGAGATTATTATGGTTTTGAGTACTTTTTTTTGGTTCCGGGGATGTTGGATTATGCACCCCGATTTCCTCCAGCAGTAATTTTTGTTTTTCCAAGAAACAAGGAAAAATGTGAAGTAGGAATGATGATCTTCGCAGATGTGGCTAAAAAACTCAAAAATTTATGTGATTTACCCGATGAAGCTGAAATAATGCGTGTTTGGAATCAATTAATTGCCACATATCCCCGGTTCTCTGATTTAATGCGCAATACGGAGATCGAATTTGAAGGATTTACTTATATTGGTGCAGGAGAAATATATAATAATCCAATGCCTATTCCTGGTGTCTTTCTAACTGGTGAAGCTATGGGATTTATTGAAAAATCAGGAGCATCTGGAATTGCCTCATCGATGCAAATAGCAAAATTTGCAGTTGATTATATTGCTTCGAAAAAAAGCATTAACTGGTCCAAATCTTCAGCAAAATCCTATTCACGCACATTAAAACGAACAGATTTTTATCATCATATTAGAAAAAATGCACAAAAAACCCAAATGCAAAAATATTTCTTCTTTCAATATTTACGAACAGAAGAGAAAATAAATAAAAAATGGAATTTGGTAAAAGCACTCTATAAAGTATGAGGTGTTGTTTATTCTAGTGATTTTTTCAAATGTAGATAATCTGTATAAGTATCAACATCCAAAAATAAAAAATTGCTACTTTTTTGAGAATTCTGTGGAAAATTTTTGAAGGTTATTTTTATAGCATTAAATATAGTGCCTTGTCTTAATAGATTTTGGATTCCACCAAGTAGTGTTGAAAATGAAGGAGATGAATTATTGAAAAGTGAATCTAAAGTTTTTTTTGAAAGAATAACTACAGGTAAAAGAAGTGGTAAATTTTTACGATTAGGATTTTCACAAATAAAAGTTTTTCGTGTTAAGATTCTGGATACTATCGGAAACTTAAGTTTAAGCTCATTGGACATATTCAACTTATTCAACTTATTCAATTTATTCGATTTATTTGAATTATTTAAACCCTTTGAGTTATTTAAGTATATAAAATCGTTTGAATCTTGAGAAAATGAATTTACTGTATCTAATTCAAGGCAGAAACTCCCATACATGTAATCAGTAGGAAGATTTGCATAAAAAAGAAAATTATTGCTTGATAATTTAGAAAAATTGGTTAAAATTTGTGATAAACAATCCCAAAAAATCGGTGAAAACCATGTATCTGCTGGAAATACAAGCAACGTTTTTATTCGATTTTTATACAAGCGCATTTTTCTAAATGAAAAGAACGGCCCGGCCATAAATGAGTCTCGAGCATCAACAATGATAGGTTTTTTTTTATTTTCATTGATTTTTTGAATCCATTTACTGATTTCTTCATAATAATAGCCTAAAACAAGATAAATATCATTGATAGGAAGAGATTGTAAATGAGAGATAAGTGCTGAAAGAGTATTTTCTTCAGTTGAATCAAGAGGCATCAAAGATTTAGGAATTTTTGGTTCATTTTTGTCTTTTGATTCACAAAATCGTTCCCCTTTCCCAGCAGCTAAAATAACAGAATCAATCATGAGTTTTACTGCCATAATTTATGGTAATCGAAATCTTCCCACCAAGTGGTTGGGATTGCCCCTTCTTTCGTAATTAAGAGAGTATGCTCGTGTTGAGCCACCAAACCTTGCGCACGTTCTACGAAAACGTTATAACCTTGCAGAATTCCTTGCCGATAATATTTTAAAATAATATTGTTTACTTTTTCTTCTGGAATAAAATCCACCCAACGTGGTGAAAAGGGAAAAGCACCAAATTTTTCCTTGAATTTTTTCAATCTGATTCGTTCAATTTGGGGTAGGTTTTTTTTCTTATGAATGTTTTTTACTTCAAAGATAGTAATTTCCTTTCCATTACGAATAGCACCATAACCATTTGTACTGAATGGCTCAATGGCAATTTGATCTCCTTCTTGTAAAATATAATTTTCCAAACTTGAACCCACATTAGGTATAAAGGGAGAACCATGAAGATCCCATTGACTTACACGATGTCCTCCAAGATTAGAGACTGGGGTTAAATCTTTATATTTTTCAATCTCAGCTTGGATTGCTGCACCAATGCTTCTAATATTTGCCCCAGGTTTTGCTAAACTAATAGAAGTATATAATGCATCCTTTGCAGCTTGAATGAGATCAGAATATATACCATTATCGTCTCCTAAATTTATTGTAACAGCTGCATCTGCTACATATCCATCAACGTGCCCTCCTAAATCAATTTTCAATAAACCATGTTCTGGAAGTACTTGTTGTTCTTTAATTACAGGAGAATAATGAGCTGCAATGTGATTAATACCTAAATTCGCTGGAAATGCAAGACCTTCAGCTCCATGAGCGAGAATATCATCCTCTAAAACTTTTGCAAGATCACCCATATTTGTTCCTGGTCGAGCAATTTGATAGGATAATTTTAAAGCATGAGCAACTGCTTTTCCAGCCTTCATGTATTTTTCAATTATATCAGAAGTAAGTTCATATTCCATTGATACGTCAATTGGGTATATAGAGGCGATGTTATTCAAAGTTTTGATTTTTTTATATTTTTACAGCTGATGACTTCTTTTTTGATTTTCGAGAGAATTCTTAATCAATGAGCAATTCTCTACTTTGTGGAAAAATCATATATTAAAGCATATCTATACATAATTATTGCTGTGTTTCTATGGGCAACTATTGAAATTGTTATGAAATTAATTCAAGATAATAGTAGCCCTTTTTTAATGAATTTTTTTAGATTCTTTATTGGAGGATTTACACTTTTAATCTATGCAATTACGACAAAAAAAACAAAAAGTATCAAAAAATTCTTAATATCTCATCCAAAATATTATATTCCTGCAGCATTTATAGGATTAGCAGGTGGCTTATTGCTTTATTCATTTGGAACAAGTTTAACTGAAGCCTCAATGTCTGCAGCAATAATAAGTTCTAACCCAATATTGATTTCAACATATATGATTTTTTTTAAAGGTGAATCTAAATCAGCATCGAAATTAACAGGAATTTTGATTGGCTTTATTGGAATGTTATTTATTGTAACAGAAATGCATTTTTCAGCATTTTTTAGCAATGAATATCTGTTAGGAAATATGTTAGTTCTGGTCGGAACATGTTTTTGGGTCGTCGACTTAATTCTAGGTAAATTAGTTATGAATAAATCTAGACTTTCTCGTCAAAATTTTAAGAATAATGATTTTTTCTCAAGGAATAACACAGAATCAGAAATTGTCTCAAGCTTAGATTTTAATGTATTAACTTTCTTATTTGCCTCCCTTTTTATGACCCCCTATTTTCTATTTTCAGATGAATGGACAGTGATTATTTCCCAATCCCTAAGTACTTGGATAGGATTACTTTATATTGGAGTAGTCACTACAGGAATTGCCTATTTATTGTTTTTTAAGGGATTAGAATCACTTGAAGCTTCAAAAGGATCGAATCTTTTTTATTTAAAGCCAATTTTCGCAACAATTCTAGCCATATTGATATTAGGCGAAATCCCTACTGTATATTTCTATTTAGGAATAATTTTAGAAGTGATTGCATTAATTCTTATTTCAAAGAATTAAGAAATTGTTCATTTAGTCAATTAATCTTGATCTTTTGTTCTTGAATGAGGAGAACTTTTTTTTGGATCCAATGATAATTTAGCAACATTAGAAAATTATTACTATTTTTCTTGAGATGTAAAGGAATGACGAGGAACCGACTTGAACTTCAAAAAAAAATCGACAAACTTAAAAATTCAATATTTTCTTCACTTCCAATTTCAAGTTTGAATAATTTCAATGAATTCGATTTAAGCATTCCGTCAAAGCCAAGTGTACTACAAAAATTATTTCCAAATAATGTTCTTTTCGTTTTATTATGTGGTTTTCTAATAAAACTGGTTTTTTTTATTTACAGTCTATATTGTTATCAAAATGGAATTTTAGTAGCATCACAGAATGTTTTCAATCAATTTGCAGCACACTGGTGGGATTTAGAAGGATTAAGTGATTTCGCTGGGGATTATATTCCTTGGCATACAAACTGGATGAATGGTGAAAAGCTTTATACAGATGCATTCAAAGGTAGATATCTTTATCCCCCTTTATATTATTATTTAATTCATATTTTTGCATATTGGACTGTTTTTTCTGCTCCAATTGTTATTTTTCTGTGTAATATTCTTACAGGGTATTATGTTTTTCGTTTAGCATTAAATTTTGGGGCAACACCGAAAGCAGCAAAAATTATGATGATGATATGCCTTTTATCCCCTTTTAATTTATTTTATAGCGATTTTGTTTGGCAGAATACAGGAGTTGTAACTACTTTTTTAGTGATATCTATGTTTAATATTTCACAAGAAAATTACAAATGGGGGATGTTTTGGTTAGGAATCGCTATGAGCATTAAGCAAGTTGCTTTCTTTTTTTATCCATTTTTCGTAATAGGAGTTGCATATTCACCTTCATTTTGGAAAAGTTATTTACGAAGAAAAGGAAAATTACGCAGAAAAGAATCAAAAATACCCCTTTTTGACTATATTAGGAATTTACCATTAAATTCAATAATCTTTTATGGATTAATCCCAATTGAAATATTTTTAATTGCCTCTTATCCATATATTTTTGACGAACCCACAAAATACATCAGTATTCTCTTTAATAATCATCGAACTTCAAATTATGAATGGGTTTACAATATTTTCTCTCAAATTGTACCAGTCAACAGCAATTCTACTTTTATTGGATATTTTCCTGATTTAACTATTAACCCAAAAAATAGACCATATCAAGTTAATTACAGAACATCCCTTGCGATTGCATTTGCATGGATAGGATACATATTAGGAATTCCACCAAAAATTACAGCGATTTTTGCTGTTATTTTTCATATGCAATTATTATTATACTTAATCACAATTATTTTAGGTGGTTTTTATTGGTGGTTTTTAAATAGGACAAAATTCTCTTCAGATCAACAATACTATTGGTTTATGTGGAATATTGGAGGGTTGGCATTATTTACTGTAATTCTTTTTGCTGAAATTGGCATTTATAAATACTACTTAGTATCTTTAACCCCATTTTGGGCAATGTATGGTGCCTTTAGCCCTTTAAATCATGAACGATGGAAGAAAGCTCAACAATATTCATTGAAGGAAATTAGACATGATCCAACCAAGATACAAAATCAATTTTTTGGAGGTGGATCATACTTTCATATAATAGAACAATCAATTCTACAAATTGCAATGATCTTTTTTAATAAATGGTTAGCTGTTATCTATTTCTACTTTCCTTTGTATCTTTTGGGTTTAGCTTTTTTTCTGGTACAAATGTTTCGAAAAGAATTCTTATGTATTCTGAGGAAAAAATAAAGTGGTTGAAAATACATACGAAACTTCTTTAGAAAAGAGATTTTTTTATTCTTATTATATGGATATTCCCACAAACTTTCTGAATATTATTACAGGAAAATTTACCCGACGGCAGCTTTTACACTATATGGGTTTATGTGCTGGATTATTTTTTACATTGCTTTTCATTTCATGGCAATTTTATCCCAAATCGTTAAATTACAATATTCTAACTCATACAATTTCATATTTAGGAGACTATACCCAAAACCCTAAAGGTTGGTTCTATTTTTCCCTTTCTTTTATTGTCATTGGATTATCATTTATACCTTTAATCCTTTATATTCACAGAAGAGTTGTGTTGATTGAAAGATTATGGGGTTATATAGGTAGTTTTTTCTTAATTGGGGGTAGTATTGGAATATTAATAATCTCGTTTTTCCCAGATGTACATGGAGCTGATTTCTTTCAAGATATGACTTTGGGTAAAGCTCATGTATTAATTTCAACTATAACATTCTTGCTTTTCAGTGCTGGATTTACTATTTATGGAATTCTATTCCTTGTAAATGCATACCCTAAAATTCATCATGGTAAACATGACTTGTATCCAAATGCTCATACACGGTATATCTTTATAGCTTTTGCTGTAATTGGGATGGGAACTTTAATTACGCAGATCATTTCCAATATTAGGGATTATCCATGGCCAGGGCCTGGAATATATAGTTTTCCACTTTGGGAATGGTTACTCTCATTTAACTTCTTTATTTCGATATATTGGCTTGCTTTTACCCTACCTAATGAAATTCCATCAATTTAGGCATGATTTTTGAATTCTCTCTTTTAGATTAAAAATATCAAGAAACTTATTCGCACCAATCAAAATATTACTTTTTTTTTTCTTTCAAGAATTTTTAACTAATTTTTCTAAAGATTATTGGTCATTATGGTTGGGAATAATGAGATATAAGCTATAAATATAAAAGACATAAGAACCAAACAATAGCCATTCCCATAGTGGAAGATACATCATGAAAAAGTAAATTCTCCAAAAATAATATAACCAATAAAAAATAAATGCTGTTAAAAAACCAATCATAATCACATCAGAAACTAAATACATACATACAAGTTGCCAAATTTTAATCCACCCCATTTTATCTTTAATGCTTTTAATTAGTGTATACATATTAAAGGAAAATGCGGTGAAAAAGCCAAAAAAAGCCAATCCTGCAAAAATGTAATGAATTAAACCTGAATCTTCAGAAAAAATTCCCACACCAAACACACCCAATGCTGAAAAAAGAAGGATTATAGTAAAAATATAAGTTGTAATTTTAGCAATTTGACGTAATTGGTGAAAAAGAAAGAAAATATAGGGAACTAAACCTAATCCTGCAATACACATACTTAAGCTCCAAATTGAATGACCTATAGGGTTTTTTATCGTATTTCCAAGACTACTTACACTCATACGAAGAAATTGATAATGAACAGGAAATTTTAATATTGCATATGTGTAAGACCCAATGAGAATGATTAAAAGACAAAAAAGAAGCACACCATAAGCATGTTTATGTGATTTTCCTTTTAAAAAATCAAGGAATCGTCGAGAAATAGAAATAAAATTCTTATTTTTCATGATTAATCATTGAAAGCTGCAAGCCTACGATATAGTGGAATAAAATCGCTGAATGAATTAATATCATGATATCTAAGTTTGCTGGAACGAAAATCAGAAACTAATTCTTTTAGTGAAATATTTCCCATTCCAAAGATAGTGACTTGGATTTTATCGAATTGATAAAAATTATTAAGTATTTTCTTTAGTTCAGGAAAATCATCAGGAATTGCATCAGTAATCATTATGATATTTATTGGGCGAGTTGGGTTTTTTTTTCGTAATTTTTCTATAATTTCTTTTGATTTTGGTAAAAGAGAATGAACATGAGTAAATGTTCCAGATTCAATTTCTACTTGTTCAAATAAATTATGGATAAATGAAACTAAAACAGATGTGCTGTATATATTTGAATTTAACCATTCATCTTGATTAATAGTATTTACTAATTCTTCATGATCTTTGAAAATTACAATAGAAACATATTCTTCCATTTTTCGGAAAATCTTTTCAATAATATATAAAATCACGAAGAATAAAGCAGTATGAAGTCGTGAAATATGTGATTTTACAGTAATCATGGGAAATGGAGATTCTATTGAAAGTTGTGAAAGAAAACTCTCTACTTTACGCAGTTCTTTATGTTCGAAATTTACTTCAACATCGCGGGCCAGCATACTATGTGTTATATCAAAAAGAATAAGAGTATCGACCGGAATTAAACCTTCGATTGATATTTCAATTTCTGAATTGGCAGATATTTTCCCTATTTCCTTTGGACCTAAGGCAGGTGAACATGATTTAAACTTAAAAATAGAATCAAAATCAGGATGCTTTATTTGCATTCGTGGAAAAATGAAATAATTCAAAAAAAAGATTCTAATACTTTCTTTCCGATTTTGAATATTTGTTGTAATTTTATTATAAGTTTCTGATGAATCTGGATTTAATTTTGCTGATATATACAATTTTTTAATATTAACAACATTTTTTTGTTGCTTTTGAATTGAAAGTAAATCTTTATCTCCAAAACTATACCATAAAATATTAGGATCTATTTCAATTTTCTCATCAGATAAGGTTGAATCTGTTTGAACCTGAGCATATGTTGTAAAGTTAGAATTAATTTTACTAATTCTGACAATATCTCCTAATTTTACACCTAAAGCGTTAGCATTTCGAAAATTAATCTTAACTTTTCCAATCAACCTATGATTAATTATGGGTTTAAATGTAAGTTCTCGAACTTTGATAATTGGGGGTTCCATTGAAAAAACAACTAGTTTTGGGACTAAAACTTCAGCGATTTGATTATCTTGGAACATTTCCCTATCCATAATTATTGTATCAATTTCAGTTTTACTAATTTCTACTGTTGCCATTCCTTGTCTTCTTGAAATTGGATCTTCCCATCCAAAAAAGGCTCCTGGATATAATGAAAGACTATTTGCTAATTCCTGCGAAATTATAATATTACCATTTAAATCTCGATCAACAATTTTACATCTTACTATTAGAGAGTTAGGAATAATTAAATGCAGTTGTTCTTCAGAAATTCTATTTGGGTAATTTTCAAGATTAATCGACTCTTTATCTTCATATTCTTTAATTTCATTCCTATCTAATGAAAAACCTAAATTTTTATCCTTTATGATTGAGGATGTAATTAGATCGTTGGGATGTGACTTTGTCTTAATTGTGGTTAAATCATGATTCTCTTCAAAAGCCTCAGAAATTAGCTTTTTATTCATACCTTTAAATTGTTTTTTACTTAATTTGTCTTCATGTAAAGACTCTTCTAGTTTAAAATCATCAATTTGAAGTTGATTGTATTCTTCTGTTGAATTTTGAGCAATATTATCAGATGGGGCGTATTTTACATCTTTATTTTTGGAAAAAGCAGAAAGATTGTGAATTGCTTTCTCAACATCAGTATGCAAATTAAGATTATGAGATTCATGAGTCATTTTTTGAGTTATTACTTCTTCAAAGAGTTGAGTCTGACTTTTTAAAGCAAGTTCTTCAATGTTATATTCTAAATATTCTTCACCAGGATTAATAAATTTAGCAGAATTTTCTGCATCAATTGTTTTACTTTGAGCGAATGGTAATGTCTGAAAAAGCTTAGGTAATAAAATCGTTCCTTCTGGTATCGTAGGAGATATTCTCATAGGAACTTGAAAATAATTACGCCATCGTCGATTATTAGAAAATAATCGAATAGTTCCACCTTCTGGTAATCCTATCTTATGCGCATCTATCTCATTCATTTCACAATAAGGAAATTTATTCAGTTCAAATTGAAATTTCAGACTGATCCGCATACCCAACACCTAATATTTTTATAGAAATAGAGCTAAATAATATAACTCTTTTGATAATCTTCAAGAGATCAATAGACAAAAAAGATCTGATTTATTCAGATTTAGGGTACGTTTCGCTTATTTTCTGGGCATAAAACCGAAAAACAGCTACAGTTTTACCTAAATCCCGAATAGTACGGGATGCACCAATTAGAAAAAACCTCCCTGCGGCAGAAATAACCATAAAACTTTTTTTTCCTCGTAAAACAACTTCAATAAGCTTGTTGTATCCAATTTTAGCTACAGAATCATTTCCACTTTGAAGAAGAACCGCACCCATAGCACATAAGGCATCTGGATCAATTTCATAACCAGAAACTGCAGAAAAGGCCAACCTTAGTCCTTCTTTGGTTACTAAAGCCAATGCTTCTAGTTCGGTATTCTTGGTGATATTCGATAGATAAGCACTTAGTTTTTGGGCATCATCTTCATTTAATGACATTTTTTTTCACACTTTTTTTTTGAATTTTTAATTTTTCATGGTTATTTCTTTTTTAAAAATTCTATTGCGATTACAGTTTGATCTTTCACTAAAACTCGAGGCGCATAACCATTTGCAAAAAATAACCCTTCTGGTAAACTAGAAATAGGTTCAAGGACTCGTTCTATATTTTCTTTACCTAGAAAAGATTGCTTTTTTTCAGTAACTGAATAAGCATGATCCCCTATTATCACCATTTCTCGTTCATATCCTGCCGGTATTTCCTCTTCATCTAGCAAATGAATGATCTCTTCTAATTTTGCTTTACTGGGAGTTTTTGAGAAAGTAGCAGATGAACTTGAAGATGTAAAAAGATGATCGTTATCTCCTGTATAAAGTGGCCCTGATTGTTCAATTTGATTATATTTTGAGTGATAAGAAGTAGAAGGAGGGGTTCTCGAAGGTGGACTTCCACTAGGTTCACGAAATTGGATTTCATTTCCTTCTTCGCGAATTTCATGCGCAAATCCTGTAGTTGGAGGTTCTTCAATTGCTTCAAGAAATTCAGGTTCTTTGTTAGTGTCAACTTCTTCTAAAGAAACAGAACGATAACTTAATCCAACTTGTGATCTAATATCTTGACTAATCCGTGCACCATTAAATTTTGATCTAACGGATGCATTTGTTCCTATCCAGAGGTAAACGACTCGTTTCTTATCATCGACTAAAACGTAACATTCTTTGCTATCTAAGAGCTTTTTTATAGGCTGTTCTTCAGTGATCTCATGTGCTTCACCATTTCCCCTTACTATGAACAGTTGCATTTTCTTACTCCTATACTTAACATAACTTTTGATTGGCTAAAAATCGTTGTTTAATAATAGTAGTTAATTTTTTGAGTTGATAAATTTTTTGAGAAATATTCGAATATAATAAATTAAATCTGTTGCTGAAATTCGATCACCAATTTCCTTGGAAATTTCTTCACCCAATCTTCCATTTAGATAGGCACCACTTATTGCAGAAGCAAAACCATTATTTTTCAAAGCAAGAAAACTACCAACAATACCTGCTAAGACATCACCTGTTCCTCCTACAGTCATTGCAGGTGTACCTCTGGTATTTAACCGGAAATGATTATAATCTAAATTGATCAGATTTTTAGTGGTATTTTCATAATATGCATCAATTATAATATCATAACGCCCTTTGAAAAGAATAATGCCTCCAAATCTATGAAGTAATGGGGCTATTTGATCCACAAAATGGATAAATTCAGAATGAATTTCATGTTTTGGAATTTTAAGTAATCTTTGAAGTTCACCTTTATGTGGAGTAATGACTACATTCTTATTTGAAAAGCAGAAATTCTCATCGTGAATGAGAATCGCGAGACTAGTGATCGCATCTGCATCAATAACAAATGGAATGTTTTGAGAATCAAGCCAACGTATTATTTCTTTTGAAAATTGAATAGTGTTTGGATCATCTCCGAAGCCAGGACCAAGAACAACTGCATTAGCCCATTTGCATAATTCTTTTGCAACTTGAAGATCATTTAGAGTGAAGATTTCATCTTCTCCAGAAAGAACGATAAAATTTGCATTAAAACCACGAACAACATTATCAATACTTTTAGGAACAAATATTTTAACCAGATCAAGTCCCATTTCAATACCAGCAAGAGCTGCAAATGTAGGTGCTCCAGAATAAGACTTTGAACCACCAATAATAAGAAGCCGACCATATTGACCTTTATGGGCATTGTTTGGTTTGGATTTGATGCATTGAAGTAAATCACCTTTACCAACCAATAATTCTGCTTCTCTAGGAATGCCAATAGATGCAATATGTTTATTCTGTGAATTTTCTAAACCTGTTTTTTCTCGATGAAAGGTCACTCGAAAATCACATTTTACAGCCATATCATCAAAATAACCAGTATTTGGATTCATCCCTGAAGGAATATCTACTGAAATTTTAGGAATTGAAAGAGAATTTATTAACTTAATAGCAGAAGCTGTCGGTTCACGAATTTTGCCAGAAACACCTGTTCCTAATAATGCATCGATAACTAAACTACTCCCTTTCTCAATATTCTCCCGTAAAGATTCAGTTAATTGACTAGAATCCCGAATTATATGAATCTTGACTGATAATATTAATTTTTTTAATATTTTCATATTAAGTCTTGCTTCTTCAGTTCGAATTTTTATTGGATCTCCACACAAAAAAACATCAACAATATAACCTTTAGAAGCAAAATGGCGAGATATTACAAATCCATCGCCCCCATTATTACCATTCCCACAAAAAACGGTTATTTTTTTATCTACTGAAGGTGAAAATTTCTGAATAATACATTCTGTTGCTTGCAATCCAGCAGATTCCATTAAAAGAATTTTAGGAATTCCTAAATCTTCAGCATTGTTATCAAAACGACCAATTTCTTCCCCATTCACTGCTTGAAATAAATAAGGCATAGATCTCATCCTTAGTGAATTATATACAATTGCAATTTTTTAAAGTTCCGAAAATATTTAAAATAAAATAAGCCAAAAAAAATAAAATAAATACAATTTATTTAAATTACTATTCTTCTGATAATTCAAATAATTCACCAAAAGCTTCCCGTTCTTCTTCAGTCATTGATTTTTCTTTCTTTGTTTCTGTGATGACCATTGTTTTTAGGGCGCGTTTCTTTTCTTTCTTGTAAAAATTCCGATTTTTCAATTTCTTTTGAACATTTTTATTCTCACTTCCACCAACTTTATCAACTGGAAATGACTTTTTACAAATTCTGCAGTAAAGTTCGTCAGAATGTTTTTTAGGATACAGCAGATTGCTACATATTGGGCAAAATTTCATCCGTTATATTCACATTTTTAAAAGGCATTATTGATAATGGATTTATGAATGTATTTGAGTATTTAAAGCTATTCGTTAAAAAAATGTAAAAAAAAATTCCAATATATATTTGTAATTTAAAAATATTTAAGGAATGAATATTAATTTAAAATATGGATCTCCCAGCAATTCGGAAAACTTTTTCTGTTTCTATTCACGCTCATCGGGGATACAGTGCAAAATATCCAGAAAATACACTGTTAGCTTTTGAAAAAGCGATTGAATTGAAAGCAGATTATATAGAATTAGATGTTCATTCAACTTCAGATAATAAAATTGTAGTTATTCATGATTATAAAACAGGAAGAGTGGCATCTAGAGACTTAGTTGTATCTCAAAGTACTTTAGAGGAATTAAGGACCCTAAATTTTGCTCAAAAACAAAAAATCCCAACATTACGCGAAGTGTTAGAGCTTTGTCAAGGTAAAATCGGTATTAATATTGAAATAAAACAAAAAGGGATAACTTCACAAGTAAATGATTTAATAAAAGAATTCAATATGGAGAAAGATGTAATTATATCCAGCTTTCTTCACGAAGAACTCACTAAATTCAAAAAGATTAATCCAAATTTAGTATTTACAACTTTAGAGCCAACAGGAGGAAATATTTGGGCATATCTTTTTAGTATATTTAATAAAAAGAAGTTTTTAGTTAATGCGCAAATAGTAGAAGCTCAAGGGACTAACCCATATTATAAATTTATTAATAAGAAATTCTGCTCACAAGCTCATGAAATGGGATTAACTGTGAATCCTTGGACAATCGATTCTCCAAAGGATTGGGAAAAATTAATTGAAGCGGGTGTTGATAGTATCATTACCAATAATCCTGAGGCTTTAATTACATTTCTTAAAAATCACAGTTAATCTTGATCACTCTTGATTTCCTCAATGCAGTAAAATATTTTAAGGAATACGTATAGTTGCTGATCAATGAGTGAACATGAAGTTCAATATTACTCAGCTGAAGAACTAGCTAAAAAATGGGATGATAATCAAGTTGCTTTACCAAAAATTCCTTTTTTCTTAATCAACCTTTATCAATTTGTTATGCCTCTTTTTGTTGTTCTATTCTTTATCGCTGGGATTCTTTATCTATATTCGACATTTCAAGTTAATATTTGGATTCAAATTCTATTAGAACCAGGAATTTTTATGATTAGTGTTTATCTATTAATATGGTCGATGTCAAAATTCTGTCGTATTCTCAATGCCTATTATGATAAAAAAAGTCCTCCAAAGGAAGGATTATATTCTCGGGAATTTGATAAAAAAAATGTGGTAGATCCTGCAGTTCATTATTATCATTTGCGAGGTTTTATGTATAAATGGCCCGTTTGGGTATCAAAAAAGTCAATATTCCCTTGGATGGTAAATTTTGTCTTGAGGGATATGGCAGGAAATAAAATACATAAAAATGCATATTATGGAGATTCCTATGTCTGCTTAGAATTTTCTGAATTAAGCGATGGCGTAGTTATTGAAAATGGAGCAGTAATCTCCAGCCATGTAGTAGATAGTATTTTTGGAAACCTTACTGTAAAAAAAGTTTCCATGAAAAAAAATGCTGCCTTAAATTCAACGGCAGTGATGGCTCCTGGAACAACTATTAATGAAGATTGTGCTGTTGGTCCGCGCTCTTTTGTACCAAAAAATTGGCAGATCTCAAGAGAAAAATCAGAATTTGTTTATGGTGTTCCAAGTAAGTATTTTGATTATAAGAATTTCTTGGACTTACTCCCAGAATCATTTCAAACCCAATGGGAAGAAAAGAAAAAAGAATGGATAAATAGTGAAAAAAGTATAAAATGAAATTTGGTAAAAAATAAAAAAGTTAATTCTAAAAGACTGCATATCCTTTACATTTTATTAAAATAAGGTGACAAGCGCTCGACTAAGTGTTTCTTGATTCTTTCTAATTTTTCTTTTTCTTCAAAAGTCAAATTCTGCTTTTTGTCAAATAAATCTTCAACCAATGTCTGTTGGACAATTTCTTCTGGTGACATTTCATCATAAATAGAAAAAGCAATCTTTTTATTCTCATCTTGCATCAAATCCCGGGAAGCTATAACATTTACTCCTGTTCCAAGGATATCACGAAGTAAAATTTGCCCCATCTTAACTGGAGCTTGACAATAATGTTTATTTACTACTTTGATGGCTTTTAAGAGTAATTCTTTAGGAATGGGTTTTTCACTGCGAACAGGGATAACAGGTAAAACACCACCTTCTACTCTCATAGTTGTAATTAACATCCTCACAGGATGGGTGTACTCTGATTCACCATATACCACTCCCCGAGGGCATTTATTACCAGATACATGTACCTCACCCAATTTATCTTCCCAAACAGTTAAGCGACATGAATTCGGACAAACCACACAAACAATTTCTTTCTCATTAATGCGTTCTTCTACAGCTTGTTGCATATTATTTCTCCTCCATCATTTGTTTCTCAATTACATTAACAGTTTGTTCTTTTTCTACCACATTAATTTGAAGTTCAGGACCGATTTTATTAATATCAATCTTTGGTATCAAATGAATCATTTCTGATGGAAGTACAAATCTGTGCCTTTTTGTGTAAATTTCTTTTCCATTTGATACTAAAATTGTCCGAATATTCGAGCGTGGATTCTTTACTCTAAAGGAAATTTTCAATTTGCCAAGATTATCATAATACTCAATTCTTTCTGGTTTTACATATCCAACATTTTCACCCGGAATTAACCGTATTGGAGTAATAAGTTTTTTCTTTCCAGGAAAATGCCCTAAAGCAAATAAACCTGCATTCTTTCCGGCATATTCTGCTTCTTCAGTAACCCAATCTACCAAATCATGAACTTGAAGCACATTGCCACATGCAAATATTCCAGGAATTGTTGTTTGGAGATATTCATCAATTTCAGGACCTCCATTACCTGAAATTACAGCACCTGCTTGAGAAGTCAATTCATTTTCTGGAATTAGCCCTACACTAAAAAGAATCGTGTCGCAATCGTAATGTTTCTCTGTTCCGGGAATTGGGCGCCATTTTTCATCAATTTGTGCTATTGTAACTCCTTCTACGCGCTCTTTTCCTCGGATATCAATAATTGTATGGCGTAAATACAATGGAATATTGTAATCATCCAAACACTGTACCCTATTTCTTACCAACCCGCTGGGATATGGCAAAACTTCAGCAACAGCCAAAACTTTCATCCCTTCCATAGTACAACGCCTGGCCATAATCATACCAATATCTCCGCTTCCAAGAATAAGAACTCGATGTCCGGGTAAATAACCTTCAATATTTATGAAACGTTGAGCCTGTCCCGCAGGATATATACCGGCAGGTCGGGTTCCTGGAATATTGATGGCACCACGTGTACGTTCCCGACATCCCATTGCAAGAATCACTGCTTTAGCATGAATATGAATTAAGCCTTTTTCAGGATTGATAACAGTCAAAATTCGTTCGGGAGATATCTGGATCACCATAGTTTTCAACCAAACTTCGATATCTCTCTCTTGTACTTCATTAATGAATCGTTGTGCATATTCTGGTCCAGTAAGTTCTTCCTTAAAATGCTTCAAACCAAATCCATTATGAATACATTGCTGTAAAATTCCACCTAATTCATTATCACGCTCAAGGATAATTATTTTAGCCCCAACCCGATGAGCTTCAATCGCAGCAGCCATACCTGCTGGACCTCCTCCAACAACAGCAACATCTATTTCCA
Source organism: Candidatus Harpocratesius sp. (assembly GCF_054039255.1). Taxonomy (NCBI): domain Archaea; kingdom Promethearchaeati; phylum Promethearchaeota; class Promethearchaeia; order Promethearchaeales; family Promethearchaeaceae; genus Candidatus Harpocratesius; species Candidatus Harpocratesius sp. Next base: position 2,020 of record NZ_JBPLBG010000033.1, on the reverse strand, counting down.
GATTTTTGATTAATCGGCTCATTTTATAACTGGTCTCCTTGGAATACTTCTGAACACAAATTCTTGGTTCGTTTAAATACAATATGAGAATCTTTTCCAGTTTTTGTTACTTGTTCATATATCACTCCACGTTCTCGAGAAATAATCTTCATCACTTTAGGTAAGCAGAATCCACCTTGACATCTACCCATTCCAGGGCGTAACCGACGCTTGATCATGTCAGTATTAGTTACCGGGATTAAACCATGACATGCCTCTACGATTTCTGCTTCAGTTACCAATTCACATCGGCAAATCATATTCCCCCACTGAGGATTTTCTTTGATTTTTTTAGCCAATTCTGACTCAGAAAGTTGAGTATATCTAATCTGATTTTTCCTGGTAGGAATATAATTTCTTTTCTCAATAAATTTATAACTGCAATCATTTTGTAATATTTTTTCAACATACTCTGCAATTCCTAGAGAAGAAGTTAATCCTGGAGAATCGATTCCTGCAACGTTAACGAATTGCGGTAATTTTGAAACGCCAATAATGAAATCATGGGTTATAGTAGAAGCGCGTATACCAGCAAAATTTGTAATATGTTTGCGAATGGGCAATTTTTTAACTAATTTTAACCCACCATGCAGAATTTCATTTAATCCTTGTGTTGTTGTGTTAATTCCCTCTTTAGAATCGATTTCGTTTGCATTAGGTCCAACAAAGAAATTATTATGCACTGTTGGTGCAACTACAATTCCTTTTGAAACTACATTTGGCGTAGGAAATATAATTTTATTTAGCTGAAGTGAATTTTTATCAAACATTATATATTCCCCTCGACGCGGGATAATATTGAATGAATCATCTCCAATCATTTTTGCAATACTATCAGAATATACACCAGCAGCATTTATTACTGTTCTTGCTTCTATTTTCTGTCCTTTCACTGAATTTATTTGAAAAATTTGCTTCTCGCGTTTAATATATGCAACTTCAAATCCCAAATGTAGTTTTATTCCATTTATAATACTGTGTTCTACCATAGCAATTGTTAGCTCCCATGGGGTAATTATACCAGCATTGGGAAAATGTAAAATTGCTATGACTTGATCATTCAATTGCGGCTCAATTTCTTGAATTCTGGCGCGATCTTGAATTAATTCAACCGCAACATTTCGTTCTTGACTCTCTTTGAATTCTCCTTTCAAGGTCTTTAATTCTTTTTCATTTGTTGCACAAAATATTGCTCCAATTCGTTTGAAGTCCACATCCAATTGCGGACAAAGCTCATCAAACAAAGCATTGCTTCTTAAACTTAAAGATTCTTTGAGAGAACCTTTGGTGGTAAAATAACCTTGATGAATAATTCCAGAATTTGCCTTTGAAGTTCCCATGGCAACATCTTCTTCCTTTTCTATTAAAACAAGTGAAAGTTGATATTTTGCCAGTCTTTGGGCAATTGCTGCACCAATCACACCACCACCAATAATTGCAATATCGTATGGTTGTTTACTCATAATAGTAACCCCTCAGTTATTATAAAAAATGGTTAGAAGATCCATTATATGGTTTTGATTCTAAAGAATAGTATGTAATTCACTTTTCTAAATTTTCTGAATTTTTTTTTCATTTCTTAAGTTTACAAGTTAATTAATTTTTTTAATCTTTATATTGCATTTCATTTGAAAATTGCTCCGACATAATTTATTTTATTTGTAAAATCAAATTATCTCCTAAAATAGCCCTGTTTTTCAATAGTATATCTTTTTATTCATACCTTTAGTCTATTTTTCCAATAAAATGTCCTTTACCCTAACTATAATTTTTATTTTTTATAAAATATACAATCTAAAGCGATTTAAAGGAATATATTTATATATATCTTTACCCTAACTATAAATAATGACCTATCTTGTTCGAAAAAAAATCAAAGGAAAAAACTACCTTTATTTAGAGAAAAGGAAATGGATTAATGGTAGTTCACGACGAACTTGGCAGAAATATTTGGGTCCAGAAGATAGCATTGATCAAACAG
>NZ_JBPLBG010000032.1:0-57668 GCF_054039255.1 Candidatus Harpocratesius sp. | reverse complement strand
GAAAATCTCAGTGCTCTAAAAATATTGGATGTAAATAATAATCGACTTCAATCTTTACCGAAAAACATTGGAAATCTTAGCAACTTAGAAGAACTTCTTCTTGATAATAATCGAATCTCTCAAATTCCAGATTCCATGCAAGATTTGATTCATCTTAAACATCTATCTTTGAAAAATAATCCCTTGGAATATATTCCAGAATTTCTTAACAGAATATCCATAACAAAAATATAGCAAAAAATTACAACCAAAAATTACAACCAAAAATTACAACCAATTTAATTATTTGATCACACCTTTATGGAATTTTGCTTTTATTAATTTATGAAAATCAGAGCCTTGACCTTGGGATATGATATATATAACGATAATTTTGATCTGCAAGGGTTGCATCATTATCTGGGATTGATTCAAGAACTTAAGAATGAAATACAAAAACTTTATGAAGTGGAATATATTCGTTTGGCATCTCCACCGTATACATCTATTTCATCACCTATTGAATTAAAGCAAATTCTGGATGATGAAATCGCATATAAACTGGATGAATGCATTGATGATGGATTGATGGGTATTTATTCTTTCGCTCCAGGATTATTGGATTTTTCTGAATCATTGGAAAATATTCAATCCAATTTAACTCAGTCAATTCCAAGATTACTAAAAGAGCATCGAAATATGTTTTCAAGCATGCAAATTGGTTCTACTCAGCAAGGACTCAATTTCCAAAGTATTGATATCGCTACTGATGTTATTTTTGCATTATCTAACCCCGATCCATTCCAAAATGTCCAATTTGCCACAACCTTTAATGTTCCTCCCAATACTCCTTTCTTTCCTTCTGCTTATCACACAGGATCCAAACCAAAATTATCTATTGCTTTAGAGGCAGCAGATGAATTGATTTCTATTTTTGATGGAAAAAATGTATGTAACAATTCTCTTCAACAAATCAAAACCGAAATCCAAAAGAGATTTTGTCAAATTTATGATGAAATCACTGAAATTGCCATTCCATTCTGCGAAAAAAATCATATTGAATTTGTAGGAATAGATTTTAGCCCCGCTCCTTATCCAAGTAAATCCAAATCAATTGGAAATGCTTTGGAACAATTAGGATTTTGTGAATTTGGTTCTGTAGGCTCAGTATTCAGTGTGGGATTTATTACACAAGCATTACAAACAGTAAATCGTCCGAAGATAGGGTTTTCTGGTTTTATGCAGCCACTTTTAGAAGATTATATAATTGCTCAACGTAATAGCGAAGGAAAGATTGATTTATCAAAATTTTTATTATATTCAACAATGTGTGGATTAGGATTGGATTGTGTACCTATACCGGGGGATCTACCTCGTGAAGCAGTAAAATTATTATTGATGGATTTAGGAATGATTTCGATTCGATTAAATAAACCGCTTACAGCTCGATTAATGCCTATTCCTAATAAAAAAGCGGGTGAATATACTAAATTTTCTTTTGAATATTTTACTGATAGTAAAATTTGTTCAATTGACTTCTTACCATTAAATAAGTGGGATAAAATACGAAAGAACAATTTATATTATAATTTAACTTAAATAAATAAATTAAAATAAATGGAAATTAACCTATTTTTGAAAGAATTAAAAGATCAGCAAAAGTAGAAAAAAATAATCAGAAATAAAAATGAAAAAATTTCTTTATTTTGTTGCAGCGGTGATATTTCCATCTTTAACTTTAATTGTGGGAATAAAAGTAGGAGTATTTACTTCCCACCATTGAATTTGTTGAATATCTTTACCTATTTGAGTAATATTTTTTAACATACGCAATAAATTATCAGATAATCGTACATTACGAATTGGATATTGAATTTCCCCATTTTCTACATAAAATAGGCCATCTCGGGGAATTGTAGAAAATGTTCCTTCCATCTGATTTGTAAATCGGGTATACCAGTTTGATGTAATGTAGATTGTTGGTTTTTTACTTTCTTCAATAATCTCATTTTTGGAAAAATCACCTGGTGTATATTCAATATTACTCGAATATGGAGCCAGTAATTTGGTTCCTGTTCCAAAACCGATAAAAACTGAATTTCCTGTGGATTTTGTGGAGTACTGTATTGCAGTTGAAGTATTGTGAACGTAATTCATCAATTTGCCATTTTCAATTAAGGGTGTGATTTGTCCAGGAGTACCTTCAACATCAAAAGGTCTGGCATTTAATCCTTCACTTAATAGATTGTTATCGCGAATTGATAGAAAATTAGGACCAATCTGCTTTCCTATTTTATCCTTTAACGGGCTTAAACCTAGCATAACAAACAATGGATTAGCTGCATCAGTAATTTCACCAAAAATATTTCCAGCAACAGTTGGAGAAAGAATAATATCGTAAGTTCCCGCTTTTCCCTGTTTTGGATTAACAGCCATTGATGCAATCTTTCCAGCATTTTTACCCATAGTTATCATTTTTGCTTCTAAATTATCCAAATTTCTCCCACAGAGAAGATCTTGTCCGCTGCTTTGAGCTTCTACAAATGCACGTAAAGTTGCTCTATAGTATGAATGATCAAATTCTCCCGAAAATCCCTTACTCGTTCGTAAAGCTGAATTTTGTGAACCAAAATAGAGAACTCCTGCTACCTTTTTTGCGCCTTCTTCTAAAGCAGCATCAATTGCCTTATAAACTAAACTTGAACCACTTTCTATTAAATTTTCGGTTTTTTTATAAAATAATCCATCAATTTTTGCAGGAGTTTGAATATTTGATTCAATTCCAGCATATAATTGACTGGGTGGCGAATTTTCTAAGTATATTAGGGATTGTTTAATTTTTTCTTCAATTTTTTTTAGTGTTGGAGTTTGTATTGGAATCATTGTTGTTCTTTTATTCTTTACAATAAATAATTCTAGATTATCAACTTCCCACTGTTTGATAATATCCTGCTCTGAATTTGAAAACCTAATTTGCCATTCTTTACCCAAATGATACTGGGCAATTACATCATCAATACCATATTTTTTTGTTATTTCTAATGTCTTTAAAAGTAATTCGTTTGAATCTAATTGCTGTTTCTCTTCATTATTCATTTATTTCACCTCTTAATCTCCTAATTGAATTCCTCTCATTCTTACTTGGCCACCACCCATCCACACCGGAACACCTTGTCCAGGATCACCTTTTCCACAAGTTCCATGTGAATAATCTGTAGATTTTGAGACACCATCAACAGAACCTAAAATTCCTTTTGTTGTTAATTCTAAAATAGGTCTCCTAACCATTTTTTCTGTTATTTCACCATTTTGAATTAGATAGCACTCTAACCCAACATATTTGGATTGATAACGACGATCATCGATATTCCATTCAGTAAATGAATTCATTAGTATTCCATATTTAATATCTTCAGCCAATTCTTCTAATGTGAATGAACCAGGTTTGAAATAAGTATTAGCCATTCTTACAATGGGTTCTCTTTCAAATGTTTCAGCGCGGGCAGCTGCATTGGATTGTAATCCGAATTTAAATGCAAATTCTCTATTTAATAAAAGTTCATTCAACATTCCTTCTTTAATGAGAGTTCGAGGTCGAGCTTTGACACATTCATCATCATATAAATAATATCCTGAACTTCCTGGAATAGTAGGATCTTCAATAATCGTTACTTCTGGATTTCCTAATCGAACTTCTCCAAGATTTTTATTTTTTAATAAATCAATGTAAAAAGATTCGCCTGCTTGAGCCCCTTCACGACCTAAAATGCGATCTGCTTCACTCGGATGTCCCACATTCTCATGAGCCATAATTCCTGCAACTTCACTACTGACAATAACATCTACTTTATCTAATTTCATAGGTTCAGCGAATTTTGCAGCTTTTACCATTGCTTTGGCATCGTTCATTACTGTTTGCTGTATTTTTTGTCTTTCAAACCATTCCCAACCTCCAGTTCCTCCAATTCCAAAAAATCGTTGCTCTGTTCCATATTTTCCTAATGCAGTATTGAATGTGTGGAGAATAGGTTGCATTATTTCTGATCTTACTTTAGAACCTTCATTTGTACAAATATATTTTAGTTCATGGGATAAATTAACCATGATTGTCCGATTGGGAAGATCTTCACCAAATTCTTGTTGCAATTTTTTATCTATATCAATGAAATATTGTTGTTTTTGCTCAATGGGAATATCTTTAAACTTTATTTGATAAGGTGTTTTCCATTTGGTTTCTACTGCCTTTTCTTCTGAAAATTGAATTGGGTTTTTTCTTTTAGACGCTAATGCCATTGATTTTGCTTGATGTACCAATTCTTGTAAAAATTCTGCTTTCATATTAGCAGTGCTTAAAAAAACCATATTACCATTATGGAGAACTCGAATTCCAATCCCATCAGATTGAGTTACTCCTCCACCTAATATTAATCCATTTCGTAAAGTATAACCTTCTGCGCGTAGATGAATATATCGCGCTTCAATATAATCTAATTGACTTTTTTGTCCTTCTTCTATTATTAATTCAGCCAATTTTAAGTTATTAGTAAAAATATCTTCATCTTCTGTGTTCATTATTCTAACCTTGTTTTTAAAAAAATTAGTGTGTTACCTAATTAGAAGCACCTTTTTTAAATATTCTAAACAAATCAATGAATATAGTAGTAAAATCAATGAATATAGTAGTAAAATCAATAAAAAGTAAAATGATATTTGAAAAACTTAAAAAAAAGAAAAGAATACGAATAATACGATAAAAACAAAAAATAGGAAAATTAAAAATGAGAAAAAATATACAGAAAAATATTTAAAAATTATCTGAAAAGATAATACCTTTCCTGAATTTTATAGATTGAATAATATCATCTAATTGATTTTCAGGAATAGGAGCAAATTGATCAAATAGGTTCTGCCAAAAAACTCTTCCAGAAGTGGCACCTCTAATTTCTTGAGCAAATTCAATAGACTGTCTTACAGACATTTTTGCAGTAATGTGAGCCCGATAGGCATCTTGTGAGATGTTAATGATTTTTCCATGATATTGTGAAATTAATGAGCTAACAGTCCCAATATATTCTTCAGGAGTTGTAATAAGCATTGTATAAATTGGTTCTAATAGTACAGGATGAGCTTCATCTATAGCTTGCTGTAAAGCATCTTGAATCATAGTTGAAATTTCAAAATAGTTGGCTTTTTCTGAATCTGAAGATAAGAATAATTCATGGATAGTAATTTTTAATTCAGAAATAGGTTCATAAGCAAGTTTTCCATGGGCACACACACCTTCTACTGCTTTGATTACCTGTTTACGTTCTTCTTCTGAAAATTGTTCCCTATCTTCTTCGCTTTTTTTAAGTTTGCTTTTTCGTTGAGATTTAGTTTTACGAGGAGTCCTTTTTGAAGAAGTAATTTTTTTCGAAGAATCATTATTTTTATTAGTTGGTTGGTATGATTTGGGTAGAACAATTAGGACATTTTGATATTTATCAATATTCCAAATCCCAAAAGCTTCTTTAGGAGTAAAATCTGTATATTTTGGTAACTCTTGTTCTCTTAAATAATCAAATTCTAATATAGAACGTTTAACTTTTCGGATATATTGGCTTGTCTCTTTTTTCAAACGATGGATCTGTAATGATATATTATTTGCTTGATTGGGGCTGGAAACAGTAATAATGGAACTTTCTCCTGCAACAGACTCATGAAACACACTTGATGGTTTTGATACTGAAACTTCAACGCCGCGTTCTTTGATGGTATTAGCTACAATTTCCAAATGTAAAGGCCCCATGCCTGAAAGGAGTACTTCTCCTGAATCTTCACTGATTTCAACTGAAATATTGGGATCTTCAATTGAAATTTCTTCTAATATTTCTTGAAGTTTTTCGAGATTTTTTAACATATCGGGTTCAATTGCAACAGTTACGACAGGTTCACTTACATAGTGCACAGATTCAAATGGTGCGGCATTTTCTTTTGATTGGCTATCAAATAAGGTCTCACCACTTCGTATTTGTTTAATCCCTCCAATCGCCACAATATTTCCTGCAGGAATTTCTGTTACACTTTCAATTCTAGATCCCATAAATATACTTAATTGGTTCAAATTGCTTTTTCTTTGTCCATTTACAAGCCAAAGTGCTTGACCACGATGAAGAGTACCAGAAAAAACACGCCCTGTACCTATCAATCGATTTTTTAACTTTTGTACCTTACTTAAGAATACAATTGTTGTTCCCTTGGGATCACATTTTAATAATTGTTTTCCAATTTCAGATTTAGTATCTCCGCTCCATATAGTTGGAATTCGATATTCTTGAGCTTCAATAGGATTTGGTAAGAAATTCACAATGGCTGCTAAAACACATTCCCACACAGGATATTCTTTAGTCAATTCATGATATGAATTATCCTCATATTTTAATTCAAAATATTCTAAATTATGTTTGTGTGGTACTAATTGTGGTATAACAAAACCCCAACGGTGGAGTGCAGAACCAAAAATAACCGAACCTTTTTCTGCTGAAACCATCCATTCTTTTTGTGCTCTTTCACTGCCATACATAGTAATAAGTTTATTAAAATCGCGTATTATACGCCCGAATTTTTCCTTAATATCAGACATATCAAGCTTTAATTCTTTGAAAAGGCGATCAATTTTGTTAATAAAAAGAATCGGCCGAACTGCTTCTTCCAAGGCTTGTCTTACTACAGTTTCTGTTTGGGAGCTTACTTCTTCTACACTATCAACGATTACTACTACGCCATCAGCTAATCGAAGAGCGCGGGTAACCTTTCCAGAAAAATCAAGATGTCCAGGGGTATCTACTAAATTAATTAGAAATGGCTTAGATCCTTTTAATGAATGCTCATAATATAGAGAAATATTTGCAGATTTCATTGTAATTCCACGCCGTTGTTCCTCTTCTAAATAATCAAGAACTCGTGCTTCTCCAGCAATGGCTTCTGATAATAAACCTGCTTCAGCTAAAAGGCTATCACTTAAAGTAGTTTTTCCGTGATCTATATGACCAATTAACCCAACATTTCTAATAATTTCGGGATTTTGCATCATTTGAAGGATATCTTCTGTCATCTTTACGCGTCTAGACATGAAACTCACCAAAAGGAAATACTTAGAAGAATGCGGATCAAAACTCAAGATCTTCATCATTGTATACAATTTAGTCGCATAATCATAGCATAATGTTATAATTAGCGAAAATGGATACTCTGCAGGGTCAGAATTTTCATTTCTACAAAAGACTTCTAGAGTATTTCCTATGAAAAGAACAAGGATTCGCCATAAAAAAGATTATTTATCCGACTACTTTACGTTCGGTAACTCGCCGAATTCCATTTTGATCGATAACTACGCGAACTTTTTTATAATATATTTGAGAAGGCACTTTTTTAGAAGAAATGGCGCGCAATTTAAATATTGTATTCAAATGATAAACTTTTGCACATGCAAGTTCGTAAAATTCTTTACGAATTGGATCCCACACTAATTCTGTGTTTAATGGATCATCTGCATATTGAAGAAAATGTTTTATGTTAAATCTAATAATATCGTTCACATTACGGTGGCGTTCATGAAATTCTTTTATCCTTTCTGTTCTTAAACTTACAGATTTTATATATTTAAAAATTACTTCTGGTTTTCCTTCATGTTCAATTGAAATTTTTGTACCACGTTCTCGAATATTTAAAATTTCTTGGGGAATTTGGTTAAATGATAGAAATCTCATTGATTCTTTACTAATTCCAATTTTATTATTGTGTGCTGAATCAAAAATTGTAAATTTTCTATCTGGGAAATTTTTCTGAACAAAATGATTTGATACATTTTTAATCCATTCTTTAAATCTATCTTTAAGCATATATACCACGATTAAAAGGGTGAAATATAAATATGTATTGCCTGAAAAATGTTCAACAACTAAAAATCCTAACAATATAGAAATAAACATAGCTACACCTGCAGCTAATGAGTACAAGAATTCTAGTGTTTTTGATTTTTCTTTAGAAGGTTGAACATCTAAATAAAGCACATTTTGTATGTATTTTTTAAGAATTCCATCCCAATAAGTTATATTTTCATTAGATTTTTTAGGATTTTGCTTAAAAATTGGATTTAAAGGAGATTTTTTTGCAGATTCAAAATCTAATATCATTTCAAGCAATTTTACGATCTCTTTATCAAATTTTGATTGAATATCATTTTTGATTCTTGAATATACAACAGCACAATGCTCAGAAATCTGACGACTAATATATTTATCAACAAAAATAAAAGTTTCTTGAATTTCTTGTGGTATTTGGGCAAATTGTAATTGTATTTCTAATTCTTCAAGACGTTTTTGAAGATTCTGAACATCTTGAAAAAAAACTATTTGACTAGAAATAACTGGATCAATTTCTTGTGAAATAGATTCAGTAGGTTCAATTATTACTTTTTCTCGATTAGTATTGAAAAAATCGAGTTGATCTCTCAAAGTTGATTTCACAATACAACCTAATACTCTAAGTTCATAATTTATTCGATCAAAATGTATATGGGAAACGTCACCATTCTTTATACGAAAAAGTCGTTCTTGGATGATTGTAAAAGGTGATTTTGGATTATTTGGATTTATTAGACCAGAAAGTGCCATTTGAGGGGTTTTAAAACGAATGTAATTTGTCATATCGGAGAAAAATTCTTTACTACTGTATGTTATAGGATTAATCTGGAGTGCAGCTGGAATAAAAAAGTATATTTCTAATTCGTATTGATTGTGAGGAATTGTATCAATAAGGGGATAGTCTAGTTTGACCTCAAAATTAAAACGATCATGCTGTTCGATTACAGTATCTTGCATTTCAATCGGAGTACTTGCTTCTTCGAAATTTTTTTTGAAAAAGGCGCCCCATTTTCTCCGAGTTATCATTAACATACACCCTTTGTAATCTATTGAGGAAATATTTCCTTAAAAAGTTTACATCTTAGAATTTCAAAATTATATGGAATTTTGATATTACTGAAAAGAATAAAATTATTTTGATTAAGAAAAGATAAAAGTTGATTATAAAAAGAAAAAAAATGAAATGAAAGATTTTAGAATTGAATATCTTGAATAATAATTAAATTCTTTGACCGCAAACTTCGCAGAATTGAAAATTCGGCTTTATTGGTGCACCACAATTACGGCAAAACCGTCGTTCAAGCTTACTAGATTGCCTTTTTTCTTTTTTTATTAGTTTCACAGATGCTTTTTTTCGAATTTGTTGATTTGAACTGATTTTTGCTACAATTAAGGATATTATTACAATACCACCAACAGGCCACCAAAACCAGTTAAAATGATTGTCTGAAAAAACATCAATGAAAATTAAATACACTGCAATTGTTAACGGAAACACTAAGAAATATTTGATAGTCACCTTTTCTCCAAACGATCGTTTCTTAATATTTACATAAATCAAGGCATGGAAAAGAATGTTCATACCCCATGAAATTGTTGGCCAAAGAAACCACCAATAATCGACATTATTAAAGTAATTTACCAGGAAAAGGAATAAATTGACTGCAGCATAAATAAAAATATGGTTTTGCAGTAATAATCTATTCATTACGATTTTTTTTGTAACAGGAACCGAAATAGTCCGTCCTTCCAATCGAAATTTATCATATTCTCTTTGAATGAGTAAATCTAAGCGCGATTTACCTGAAAGATCTGATTTTTTCATCATTTGATATAGTATAAAATGATTAATCCAGATTAGTACTAATGGGACCACGGCAAAAAGAATCCAATTCAGGCGATGATTATCCCACCAATCATTCCAAATTAAATAACTGGATGTAATCATTGTAATTGAAGCATGGATCGCTAAAGATGCTTGTTTTGAATTAGATAAAAAGTTAAGTATAACCACAGCGACTGTGTGAATTAAAATAAGCATTCCCCATCCTGAAAGAGGGTAAATAAACCACATATTATCGAAATTAGTGGTGTAATTTACCACAAAAAGGATTAAATTGATAAAAACATAAGTAATCAAATGGACTTTCAACCATTTATTTCGTAAGAATCTTTTATGTTTTTTTTTTACTTCTTCTGATTCAAAAGACATTTTTTCATCTACCTATAAATAAATTTGAATTAGCTACATTATATCTCCAAAGTTTTTAAATGGTTTTGAGTCCTTTTATTATCTTCAAGTTGAAAATAAAAAAAATATTCAAGTTCTGAGAAATAATTTAATAAAATGAATCAATTTTCATCAAAAATAACATCTACTATTATTATTTTTAATTGATTAGGCTGATTATATTTTTAGATTCTGCATTTTAAAATATAAAACATGTCTTTTTACTTATAAAAATAAATCATATCATCAAATGTAGATTAATTTGTAGAAAATGTAAAAAATTTCATAATGATAAAGAATATTAGAATTATAATTAGTATTAGATATATAATTAAAATTTCTTTAAAATCATTCAGATATTACATTTTGGCGTGAATAATGTGTTAAATTTGTGAAAAGGGATATGTCCAGAATCCTATTGAAAAAATATGCAGTATATCATATATTACATAAATAAAAAGAAATTTATAATTATAGCAGGGAATAATTAAAATATATTAATTTTTAGCTTTTTCCTGAAATATTTTTGTTATTGAAAGAAGATCGCTTCTTTTTTTTATTATTTATATTAATTACAGATAAATATTTTTTTAAATCTTCTCTTACCCTCTCAAATGTTCTATATCGATCTCTGGGTTCGTATTTTATACATTTTTCTACTACCTTCTTTAGCATTTCATGATAATCATAGTCTTCCCACTGGATTTTAAACCTTTTTAATGCATTTCCAGATAATTCTTTCGGTTCTTCACCACCACTGGCAGCATAGTGTAAGATCATTCCAAATGAATAAATATCTGATTGAGGTACTTGTATTTTTCCTAAATCTATTTCAGGAGGTGCATAACCTGGCGTATAAATTTGATCATCATCACTGTAGGGTAAATCATTCAGATCTTGGGGGATATTTTCAATTGTGGCAGGGTCAAAATTCAAACCAGCACCCCAATCAATAACTACAGGAGTTATTCGTTTTTTGTATTTTGTTATCATAATATTACTGGGAGAAAAATCTCGATGAATTAAACCATGACTATGTGTGAAAACAAAATAATCTGCTAACGGAATGAATATGTTTCTTATCAAATATTCATGAAAATCATGCCGTCCTTGTTCACGAAATTGATGGAACCAGGTTTCGAAATCATATCCATTAATATATGAAGTGATGAAAATAAATTTTGGATTATTCTGATTAAATCTGTCGATAAAAGCATCATGTAATTGAAGTGCATAAGGTGCAAATTTTGATTGAATATTAATAAAAGCGCGTTCTCTTCGCCAATAATTTTCTGCTTGAATTTTATCATCAAATTTATCGTTTTTCAAAATTTTAATGATGACCTTACGATTATTATCTGTATTCTTTCCAATGTATATATCAGAAAAGCCCCCAGATTCCAGAAATTCTAAAATTTGATATTTACGTTTTACACGCAAAAGAGAACCCGGGCGTAAAATCTTACTCATTACGTTTCCAAGAAAATTTATGATGCAATCCATTTGAGCCTTTCGATTTTAGAAAAGGAAAAAAAATAAATAATTAAATTATGATCAAGATAAAATAAATCATTCTGATTGAATGAAAAGCAATTTATAATTAATTTACAGATTAATTTTCATAAATGATGAAAGTAGTTAATTGAAAGAGGGTAAAGAAAGAAAAAATTTGGTTAAAAACTATTGCGGAATTTAGATAATAATTTGGTGCGATTTACTACTTGGATTCCTAATGTTTCACCAAAAATTTCGGCTTGGGATGAAAAATTATCTCCAATAATAATTCCACCTGCACATTTTGTATCACGACAGGCTTTTTCTAATTGTCTGATTTGATTGACCCCAATTGAACGATTCCAGTCTCGAATGAAAACGCCGTATCGATCACCATTATATTGAATTATTGCATTGAATTTCCATTTTTGACCTGATCGCCCGCGAATTGGTTCCTCTGGTTCTTCATATTTATATTTCCGGCTAAAGAAAGCACGAGTTAGTTCTTTCAATGACATATCTTCATACATTTTCACACACATCCTATGTTACCAGGGATCTCGCTTTGGGTCTATTTTCTGAATTATTAACCCATGAATATATAAAGTAAGATCGACTGCGTATTTAAGCGTTATGTTAAAATTATGGCTGTTATTATAAAATCCAATATAATATCTACGTAACCTTACCGGAATACTAGAATGTTAAAAAGAGAGAATGCTTCCGACAAAATACGGAACAATAAGATATACAAAATTCATGATTTAAAAAAATCGTATAAAATACAAGTTAAAATCAAATTGAATTATTTGAGAAATTCATAAAAAAGCAAATTTGGTTTATATCCATTCTGTTTAATATACATTTCTACTTGATCTGTTAATTTTTCTTGAATTTTCTCTCTGAGTGCTTTACAAATGTGATTACATTCAAAATATTCATATTCACATGGAATCGATTCGCAAAATGGTTTTAAAGCTAAATTCCATGATTCAGTCACGATCCAATTAAATTTATCCCAATTATCTTGGATTCCAGATAAATGTGCAGGTGCGAAAGACAAAAGTTCATCAAACTGAAGATTTTTTAATCGTTTTAAAACTTCACTTATTGACTGTTCTTTTTCAGCCTCTTGCCTGCATTTGAGAATATATGACTCCAAAATTCTATTTCCTTCTAATGCATCAACAGGTTTTATAATTTTCCATCCGCTTGCGCGTTTACATGAATATTCTACTTTATTAGGATCTAATCCTGTTGGATAAACCCAACACTGAGGTATTTTTACTCCAGAAAAGTGAACCTTGCATCCATTTATCTTTTTACTAAAAAAAGGACATTTCAGTGTCTTTAAATCCATGTTAACTTCAAATGCAAACATTTTTCCTCTTTTGAAATCAGATTTTTTAGCAAAATCATGCGATATATAAAAATCTACTAAAGCTTTTGGAACATCAAGATGAACAAAACAGCAATCACCATGGCAGATAGTTGGATCGATACAATTTGGACCTTCTATCACTCCTTGAACTTTATTATTAAATTTCTGCAGTAACTTGATAATTTGAGAAGAAATATCTGATTCCATGAATTTAATTTACCAAATTTTAATAAATATTAAAATTTAATCATTCCAAAAAGTAAGAAAAGAAAATAATTAGAAAAAAAGAACAAAAAGTAAATGTATTTAAGATATATTATGTAGAAAAGATCTTCATCATATATTCATCATCTCTGAGTATAAGACTCTCTTAGATCTTTTATTATTATGAGATGAATTATAATGATGTGGAAAACACCTTTAAAGAGTGAACAAATTAGAAGTACTCAGCATCTAAAGAGTATTCATCAAATTGCACCCGCAAAAATATCCATTATTGGAACTCCTGCTGTAGGAAAAACAACATTGACCAAATTAATGAGGGGTCAGCAGATATCAAACCGTTATTCTCCAACAATGGGATTTAATTTAGGACAAACTCAATTTGATGGAAAAAATATACGTATTTGGGATTTTGGCGGTCAAAAGGCGTACCTTAAGCACCATTTGTCGAAATATGTTCATGGAAGTGATATTATATTCATTGTAACTGATTCTACTCCTAAAAATGTACTAACAACAAGAGAATTATTAGAACATTCTCGAAATTTGGTGGAAGATAGTTGTGAAATTGTTGCAATTGCAAATAAGCAAGACTTACCAGGACATATGTCTCCAAAACGGGTCGAAGATGTATTACAAATACCTACATTTCCAATGGTAGCCATTGACGCTGCAAATAGGGAACATATTTTGGCACTTATCAGAACATTGATGAATCACATTCAAGCTATAAAAAAAGGAGAATAATATTATGAATTTTACAGAGAATGAACTAATGGGCGCTGCATTAATAGGATTTGATATGATTGAAGGCCCTCATATAAAATGGTATCGAGAGTTTCATGAAAATGCTTTGAAGATCGATATGGAAAGTTTTCTTATGAATTTCTATTTAAGTTTTCGGGGCGGGGATGAAAATCTACAACCCATTGCGATTTTATACCCAGATTTTTATATTGTTGCATTTCCTCACGGATTAGAACTTTGTTGCTTATTCTTACATCCTGGAGATCTATCAAATAAATTATGGAGACTTAATCAAATAGCGACAGAATTAATTGTTCAAATGGAAGGAATTGAAGAAGAATCTTTGACAGATGAATTATATTCTGATCTTCAATCTGAGATGGATTATGAGGAAATAAAGAGAATTGTTATAAATTTGCTTCATGATCAAGAAATTAGTACACCTGAATTACGAAGATATTTTAAAATGACCAATTCTGAAATCTGGCGGGTTATGAGTCAATTGGAAGAAGCAAATGCTGTTACACGAACCCAAAAACGCGGTCGAACACAATTCTGGACCGCTTTATAAAAATTTTTTTATCCTTTAATATTATTAAGTGATTTGCTCTAAATGTAATATTTTTTTCTTGATTTTTTCTAATTTCTCATTCTCTTTTAATTTCTGATAAATTTTCATCAATGTATCTAAAACTTCTCGTACTTCCTTATTTTTTTGATTTCCTTCATTTTCTAATATAGGGATATATCTGTTCCAATTTTCTTCCAAATTCATATCTAATACCAAATCACAGTAATTATTGACAATTTCTAATTCATTAGGCGAAATTTGTAACGCTTTTCTATAGGCTTTTATTGCTTTTTCGTTTTCACCAATTTCTAAATATACATTCCCCAAATTATTCCAAAGATAAGGATCCATTTCTTCGATTGAAAGTGCATCTTGATAATATTCAAGTGCTTTATGGAATTTTCCTTCAAGTTCACTATAATAACCTAAGTTATTTAGAAGTTCTACATCATGTGGTCGAATTAATTGATATTTTTCTAAAACTTCTATACTTTTATTGATTTTTCTATTATGTTCATATAATTCTGCCAATTGAAAAACTAAATCTTTATCCAATGAATTATTCTTAAAATAATCTTCAATAATTTTTATTGCTTCTGAGAATTCGCTAATATTTTTCAAATAAGTGATCTTTAATCTGATCATTTCAAGATTTTCATCAAGAGGTTTCTGAATTTGTCGGAAATATCTATCAAAACTCTCATATCTTTCTGTTTGCAAAAAAACCTTGCATATATTAATCAATGCATGTTCATGATTTGAATTAATTGAGAGAGATTTTTGAAAACAGTATTCTGCAGAAACAAAATCTTGTGAATTGAAATATGATACCCCTAAATTATTCCAAGCATCTAAATAAAGGGGTTGCTGTTTTATTGCTAATTCAAAATAATGTTCTGCTTTATGAAAATCACCTTCTTCTAAATATGAACAACCTAGCATGTAATTCATTCTTGATTGTTCTTCAAATTTTATAGATTGGCTATTTTGATTTGTTTTTTTTGTACTCATATTTTTTTTTTCCACTTTCCATATTCTATAATTATTTTCTATTTATAAAACATACCTTAATCAAAATTCCATTTATTCGCTTTTTTTAATGCTTTGTTTATTTCTTCTTGCATATTTTTCGCAGCATGGCCCGCAGCTTTATCAAATTCTTCAGCAGAATATTGATTTTTATAGGGCTCCATTTGATAGGCAAAATTAATTGATCGAGATGCATTAACGATGGCACCTAGTCCAAATTCATTTACTCCGTGCACTATATCTTCAGCTTTACCACCTTGAGCACCATATCCTGGAATAAGAAGAATATTATGAGGTGCTTCTTTACGAATTGCCTGTAATTGAGTCGGATAAGTCGCTCCAACCACACCACCTATATTTGTGAATCCATCTGAATCAATAGGTGTCTGTAATTGAACTAGTTTTGGATCTTCACTCCACTTTTTCATCAATCTAGTCATTTGAACGTAATTTCTTACTATTTTTAGTTTATTAAAATCTCTATTTGATATTTTATCAATTGCGATTTCAGTTATATCTGGGGCAATTTCTTGAAGAGAAAGAGAAAATAAATCTTGAAATTCGCCACTAGATGGATTAGATGTTTTAAGCAACAATATTACTCCTTTACCTTGTGGAATATATTTAATAAAAGGTTTGACACCATCGATACCTAAATAACCGTTTATAGTCACAGCATCAGCATTGAGTATTTCAAATACAGTCTTCGCATAAGCTGCTGCAGTTGATCCAATATCATTTCGTTTCGCATCAAGTAAAACTAATCCCCCTTTTTTATGGATATAAGAAATCGTTTTTTGAAGTGCATCTAATGCTTGATATTGTTCATAAAAAGCAATTTGTGGTTTAAAAATTGCTGCATATTCAAAAGTTGCATCAATGATACGTCGATTAAACTCCCAAATTGCCGCATTATTATCATTTCCCATTTCCTCGAGTAAAAATGAAGGAATGCAGAATTTTTCTCCAATTCGCGGATCCAATCCAACACATACAATCGATTTTTTATTTTTTATTTGTGTATTTAATTTTTGGCTGAAATAATTAGATTTTTCAATATTCATTCTGATCAAAATACAAAATATCTCTGTATTTAAAAATTCATTTAGGTTGGGAATACATAGAAAATTTATTTAACATTTCTATGTGAGATCTATTTATCATTAATTAAATTCTATATAATCGTTTATTAAAAAGAGGAGCTAACTAGTATGGTATCAGATAAGAAGATCGCATTATTGGGGCTGGATAACGCAGGTAAAACAAGTATTTTGACAGCAATGAAGAAAAAATTCGATATTCCAAAAGAAATCAAAGGTATTAAACCTACATTAAAAGTTGAGCGATCAAATTTCCAATTTCTTAATCATATTATATATTTGAATGATTTTGGTGGTCAAAAACGATATGTTAATGAGTATTTATCGCATAAAACACGTTATCTTAGTTCAATTGATCTCCTCTTTTTTGTAGTTGATATTCAAGATAAACTTAGATTTAAAGAATCTTATGAATTTCTTAATGAGATTTTGGAATATTTTCAAGAAATTAAATGTAATGCACCCATTATTATATTATTTCATAAAAGTGATCCAAGATTAAAAGATGATCCTTCAATTATCAGTAATCAAAAAGAATATGAAAGTTTTGTTCGACCTTGGTTAGAAAAACGCTTGATTCATTTTTATAACACTACAATTTATCAAATTAATACCATTGTTCATGCATTTTCTAAAGGTATTTTTTATCTTTATGATCAAAACACTGCTTTACAAAAATTGATAGATGAATATGTTGAGAAGATGGATAATGTTATGGCTTTACTTATATTTGAACAAAATGGAATAGAACTTGGCTCATATTTTCTAGATCATATTACTATATCCATGAAAAAAAAAATTCTAACACTTTATGAAATTTCTCAACGAAGAATCCTTGAAGAAAACATTAACACTTATGAATTTAGTGATCGATTGGATCCTTTTACAAAAATTTCAGGAACTATTCAAAGTTTTGATATTGAAGGTGTTAAATTTTATATTTTATTGATTTTAGAAGAACATGATGAGGAAATAGTAGTCAGTCAATTTAATTACTTTGAAAATGCCCATGATGAAATCCAGACCATTCTTCGGGCAATATTATTAGATGAATTTGAAGATGAATTGCTGAATCCTAATGATTAAAAATTTAAAATTAAAAATTTTTTTCATATATGTTTTGATATTTTTAAAAGAATTATTCAAATATCAGATTGGAATAAATAGGGCCTTTAGGTGTCAAAACCGACTTTTTTAATACGACTTTTGATATGGTCCATTTCCCAAAGTCAAAATTAATGTATTCATGTTTTAAAGATGTATAAGAAGTCTGTCCTGGGTTAGAATTTGTTTTGAATTTAGAATTAGAACGTTGATGACGGCGTCTAGAACGGGCAATTGTTAAATGAGGGTGGAATGGTCTGGTTTCTTTTAATATATTTTGATTCTGAAATAATTCTTCATCTATAATTTCATGTAACTTTTGTAAAAGCTCTTCTTGTCCTTGAATCTTAACAAAAAAGACCTGTTTGCGAAAATCTCCTACACCTTTAAAATTGCTTTGATAATGCTGGTTTGATTCAAAAAAAGATTGATTAATCTTTTCTTGAAGAATTTTATAAATACAACGAGCATCTTGAATGCTGATATTTCCTAGGAATTTTAATGTAATATGCATTAATTCTGGGGCTACTAGTTTCAAAGGACCAATGCATGCTTGAAGACGTGCTTGATATTTTAATATTTGTTGAATTGTTCCTTGATTAGGGATATCTATGGCAATGAAACTACGAATTTTTTCTTGTTCTGATTGTTTCAATTGATTATCATCCATTTATGATGTTCTCCTTTATTTTCGTTTCAAAATTCTCTCTGCTTGTTCTTTAATTCTTAAAAAATATTCTTTAGCGCCTAAAATTGTTTTTTTTATAGCATCTTCAGAATACTTGCGAATAATTTTCAGTTCTGATTTATCTTGGTAAATTTTTCCTAAAAGTTCTAAAGCAACTGGAGTTTTATTCTCCCCTAATGCGAGAATTGCTGCTCTTCGTACTTCCATACTCAATTTTGGAAAAAGATCAGATGGAATTAAGAGTTGTTGAAGAATTTCAATCGCGCGAGAGCCTCCTATACGACCAATAGCTAAGGTTATTTGCTCCCGCATCTCTTCAGAAAGATTTTCTTGTTGTAAAATGAGAAATAATCGTTCGAGTGTACTTTCTCTTCCGCAACTTGCCAATGCTTCGATTGTAAATTTTCGAACACGATAATTTGGATGATCTAACATATTTTCTAATGGCTTTAATGATTTTGAAAAGCCAATTTCGCAGAGTTTTCCTAAAGCTAGAACCGTTTCCATCAAAATAGGAATATCTTCTTGTGATAAATATTTTAATAGAGTATCTCCAGCTTGGACATCTTGGATAATTCCTAAAGCTTTAATGGTTTCTATTTGAACATCATAATCTACTTTATTTTGAAGTAATTGAAGGAGCTCGGGTACAGCTTCTTGCATTCGCATTTCTGAAATTGTTTTTATAAGCTTAATTTGCTCGTTGGGATTAGCTTCTTTAAGTCTTTGAACTATTTTCTTAACTGTGGGAGACATTTTTTTTGCATCAGTATTTTTAAATTAATATTTTTACTTCATTGTTTTCTATTATATTTTCATTAGTTGTACTTTATGAAAAATATTTTTATTCTCTAGTTGTCTCAATAATTTTAATTGCACATGAATGAAAATACTTTAATAAATGGAGTTTCTCTAAAAGTCTGGAAAGAAAAAATTCCACTTTTAGAACCATTGATGAAGTTTAGAGAAATTTTTTGGTTTAATCCGCGATTTCAAAGTTATAATT
This sequence comes from Candidatus Harpocratesius sp., assembly GCF_054039255.1. Taxonomy (NCBI): domain Archaea; kingdom Promethearchaeati; phylum Promethearchaeota; class Promethearchaeia; order Promethearchaeales; family Promethearchaeaceae; genus Candidatus Harpocratesius; species Candidatus Harpocratesius sp. Next base: position 38,213 of record NZ_JBPLBG010000032.1, on the reverse strand, counting down.
TTGCAAAAGAACGAATAGAGAAGAACATTTTCTCATTAAAAGAAATTTTGAAAGCTCAATCACTTTGGGATCGTTTTTCTCCATTGCTTCAAGAACTTTTCCCAGAAACTGAAAAAACGAAAGGAAAAATCCAATCTTCCCTTTTTGAATTAGATGTAATTAAAGAAAAACTACAAAATATCGGCAATACATCCATTATTGGGCGTGTTTTTGCAAAATGTGATAATGATTTGGCTATCGCCGGCTCAATTAAAGCACGTGGGGGCATTTTTGAAGTTTTAAAAATTACAGATGGATTATTACGAGATAAATGGAGATTTAATGAAAATTCTTCATATAAAGCAATTTCAGAACAAAAATTTCGTAAATTTTTTGAGAAATACACAATTTCTGTAGGATCAACAGGAAATTTAGGTTATAGTATTGGAATAATTGCGAATAAATTAGGGTTTACAACAAAAATCTATATGTCTAATGATGCAAAAGAGTGGAAAAAGCAAAAATTACGAAGTTTGGGTATAAACATAATTGAAATCCAAGGAGATTACAACGAAGCAGTAAAAGTCGGTAGAAATGAGGCATCAAATGATCCAACAGTATTTTTCATTGACGATGAACGATCATTTAATTTATTTATAGGTTATGCAACAGCTGCTCTTGAATTAAAAAATCAATTAAATCAAAATAAAATACTGGTAGATGAAGATCATCCTCTTTTTGTTTATCTTCCTTGTGGCGTTGGGACTTCACCTGGTGGGATCACTACTGGATTAAAAATGCTTTACGGAGATAATGTGCATTGTATATTTACAGAACCAGTTGCATGCCCCAGTATGTTAATTGGATTGCTAACAGAAAAACATCATGATATATCTCCAAAGATGTTTGGGATATCATGCAAAACTCTTGCAGATGGCCTAGCTTGTCCAAATCCTTCTGAATTTGTTGGGAGATTAGTTGAGCCTTTGATTAGTGGAATTTATACTGTTACTGAACAAGATTTGTTGGGTTTATTATCATTGCTTTGGGATTCTGAAAAGATAAAAATTGAACCTTCAAGTAGTGGGGTTATTTTAGGCCCAGTTCATTTGTATCAAGCAGAACGTTATAGTAATTATCTTAAGAATCATTCTATTTTGGATAAGATGGAAAATTCCACTCATATTATTTGGCTTTCAGGTGGTAAACATATCCCCCAAAATATTTGGGAGCAATATTATAAAAAAGGATGTGACACAGAATTTTATCAACTTTGTTCAAAATAATAAAAAATTACTCATGTTAACAATTTCATTTAGAATCATACCACCAATTCCAAATACGATATGATTCCCATTCTTTTTCGACTTTTTTTATATTTTTTTCAGTGATTAAATTTTTTAATTCTGGAATTAAATGAATCTTGCTTAAATCTCCAGGTTTATGAGAGTTTGCAAAAGCTAGAAGATCCTCAAGCATCATGATGCTCATTTGTGCTCTAGTATCTGCGTCTGAGCTGGCATTATGCGGAATAAAAATAAATCGTAATTCTGGGCGCATTTTTTGGATTATTTTAAAGTCTTCAAGAATCTTAGGATTGATCGGTTCTTCAGGATAAACATCAAAGGCTAAATGAATAGAAATTTCCTGTTTTTTTAATAATTTGATTAGAGAAGAAAAGTCAATAACAGCACCTCGAGCTGTATTAACCAAGAGTGCATTTGGTTGTAGCAAACGAAGTTCATTTTCTGAAATCATTCCTTTTGTTGAAGAATTCAAAGGCACATGCAAAGAAATTACTTGAGATTTCTGTAAAACTTCGTTTATATCTGAAAAATATTTTAAATTTGTAAATTTATTCTCTAGAATTGAGTTACGATTTAAATCATAATATAAAATTCGAATTCCCCAAGGTGCAAGTCTTTTTACCAATTCAGTTCCAATTTCACCTAAACCAATTATCCCAACTGTGAGATTGTCCAAAATATTTGTTAAATTTTCATCTAAATCCCATTTTTTTGTTCTTTCCCAATTACCTTCCCATAGGAAATTATGCAGATGATTAAGATTTCGCAAATTGGCTAAAATCAAAGCAATTGTAAAATCTGCTACTGATTTATGTAAAATTGAAGGTGTGTGAGTAATTAAAACTCGAGGATCCAGTTGAACATGATCATATCCCACAGTGCTTGTACAAACTGCTTTAATTGTTGGTATTTCCATGATTTCTTTTTTGATTGGATGGCTAATATGGCATCCTATGAAATCCACTTGAAATTTTGTTATATCTTGAATAATTTTGGTTGTGGATGGAAATTTTTCCGCCGAAATCTTTAAATTGGAACATTCTTCTAATTTATTTCGAAGAGACATAATTTTCTGGCTGAATTTTTTCGAAACTTTTGGATGATTTGCAATTTCAAAGAAAACAGGAGAAGTTAAATAAATAGTTGGTAAATGGAATTTTGTTCCCATAATTAAAGAATATGAATAATAGGGCTTAAGTTTTAATAATAAATTGTTAATAAATCTTAAAAAAAAAGAACCTTAAATTAGTAAAAGAAATTTAAATTTAAAAAAGTGAGAATAATTATCGTTTAAGGTAAGATAATTTCATAAATTTCTTTATTTATCCATTCCGATATAACGCGCTTGGACTTTACGCTGAATGTTAAAGAAATAATACATTATAACCATTGTCAACATTGGAGGCACTATTAAATTATATCCTGCAGTTAATTGCAAGTTTGCAATTGGGAATACGTCAACATCAAGAATTCGAAATATAAACATGTCGGTTGGCAAAAAGAATGTGACTATAGAGCAAAAAGCCCAACCAAACATATACATATAACTCCATTGTCGTATTTTGACTGCAGCTATGATAACCACGAAGAGGTGCACATGAATCATTTGTAACCATACCCATACATCCCATTCAAGCATTTGATAAATGGAGTTAATATAGCATGCATATATTCCCAAAAGAAAATAATATAATAGATGATACCATTTAAGAGTGAAATTACCTTGACTTGGTATATTTCCTAAAATTGCTAAAGAAACTACATATGCCATATACAAGCCATAATAAGGTTTTATCGGAATAAATGTAAGAGCTGCAATAAAAAAACCACCAATTGCAGAGAAACCATAAGCAGGGGTTTTGGTTTTACTATTAATAATCATGGAAACAATAATAGGAATAACCATTAAAAAGAATCGAACAAAATAGGAAAAAGCCCATGATTCAAATGCATATCTACCATCTGGTAAATGAGTAAGTACACTATCCCAAAGTGATATTAACCACACTGTTAATAATCCTAATCCAAAAGTCAAAATAAAGTAACTCAGCATTCTTATAGGTTTTCCCTTTAAATAGACTCTTTCTGCTTTGGGTTTTTCAACAGTTGTCCACCATGTAATGAGTTTTTCAAACATGGATAATTTAACTCTTCAGAAAATTTAAGGATTTCGCGCTTGGTTAATTAGTATTTATTAAGATCAAGAATGATTAAGGTTAGATTTTTTTTGTAGTTCTAAAATTGACATTTGTCTTTCTGTAGGACAACCAGAATAAACTGAGTTTTCTTCCATTATAGTAAAAGGATGAGAAAAGGAGCCCCCATCAACAATTGTTCCTTTTTTTACATGTGTTCCTGGTAATAAAATAACTTGTGGACCAATTTGTACATTATCTTCAATAATTGTTTTAGCTACAAGAATTTTATCACCTTGAATCAAATAGGAATAAATCGCAGCAGATTGGCCAATTATAACATTATCTCCAATTTCAATGAATTCTGGTGAAATCCAAGTATGATTGATTTCTGAATTTTTACCAATTTTTACTCCAAAAAATGAGAAGGTGAATTTTTTCTTAAAAAATATAAAGGGGCTTGAATAATTCAACCAAAATAGAAAAATTCGAGTTAAATTTCGTAGATTCCAAAATAAATAGTCTTTGTCTTTTGGATGTCGATAAAAAACCCCTTCTTTTGGAGGATGTATCTTATTTAAGAGAATTTGCAAGATTTTAGTTATGTAAGCAGACCATATTACTGTAATTATATATACTAAACCTAATAAAATAGGAAGAAAAATAATCGCCACCCAAGTTGGATATTGCCACCAATTTTTCAATAAATTAGGAAGAGTCCATGAAATCTCTGGAAAATTAAGAATAGTGGGTAATATCTGGATAAACCATGGATATAAAATCCAAAATAAAAGAAATGCTGCTGGTATGAGAGAAATCCAGATTTCTAGAAGATATAACCAAATAAATCTGCGACGAATTCGGGGATCAACATATATAGGAGGTGTTAGTTTGGTACTTGTAGGGCTACTCATTTTTTTTCTCTTTCCTCTTAATTTTTTTCTTTTTTATTATTTTTTAATTCTTTTTTAATTCTTTTTTAATTCTTTTTTGATTCTTTTTTGATTCTTTTTTGATTCTTTTTTTATTTTTATTGGTAATGCAATTTTTGCGGGAGATCCTACATGAATACAATATGGTGCAAGTTCTTGATTAAAATGGGATGTACAACCTCCTCCAAGTACTGCACCTTCACGAACTATTGTTCCTGGAGCTACAATTGCACCGCCCCCAGCAATTCCACTTTTTTTTATTACGACCCGTTTAACATATAGTTGATTTCCAATAATAGCATGAGCAATTAATTGGGTGTTTAAACTAATCATACAATTATCTTCAATATCAACCATTTCTGGATCTATCCAACTATCATATAAAACAATGTTTTTGCCTATATGTGCGCCAAAAACTCGATAATAATACATATCTGCCCAAGGAAGTGGCATTGCACGAGCTACATAAAGAGCATAATAGCACATCCAAAACCTAATAAAATAGAACTGAGATTCTCTGCTTGAAAGATCAAATAAACCTTCTTTTGGTGGTTCTATAATTCTAATGAGATGATAGATCAATCCAGAGATTAAAATTGTAAGAATGTAAAATTGCCATAATAATCCATAAATAAAAATAGGAAGTAAAAGATAACCCCAAATTTGCCCTTTGAAAATATGAGAATAATAACCTTTATTGATATAATACATTAGAATGAGAGTGCTCCATACTTCTATCAATAGTATAAAATGTGAAACTCGTTTTCCTGAAAGATTAGCTGAAATTAATGGATAATTTTTAATGTTAGGGTGAATCTCTGTAATTTGCTTTGGCATTAACACTTCATAAGATTAGAGTAATTTTAAAATTATTCATACTATTAACTATTGAATAAGGAGTATACTCTTAAAATACAAATTATATTTAATTAATTATCATATCTTTAAGAATAATTTCAAAACAGCCGTCAAACCATCGAAAAAGTGTTTTTAATTAATAAAATTTATTGTATTTTTCTATTTCTGTCAGATTATTAATAAAAAATGAAAAAGAATGAAAAAGAATTAAAATTCATATCCACATTTTCTACAGCGTTTTTTCTTAGCGTATAATGGAACATGACCAACATAACTTAGAACTTTGGTTTTATCTTCAAAATCAACAATTTCAGTACTATTACACATTGGACAGATAATTCGAGTATCCGTTCCGTAAGTAGTAACTTCAGGAATTGGAGGTTCAAGTTCAGTGATCTTTGCTTCATATTCTTCAATTTTGCTATCTTTTTCAGTAATTTTACCTTCTAATTCTTCAATTTTATTTAAAAGTTCTTGAATTTTAATATCTTGGGTATTATCCTCCAATCTTTCTTCCATATCTTGAACTTTATTTAAATATTTGGAAATTTCTTCTTTTTTCTCTTCCAATTCTTTTGTTAATTCATCCACTTTTTTATTTAGTTGATTAATCATCTCATCTTTCTTTGAAACCATGCCTTCGAGTTCAGTACTTTTTGTTTCAATAGTTCCTGTTAATTCATTTATCCTTGCTTCATTTTGGGCTAATTTTGTAGATAATTCTCCAATTTGTTGGTTCTTTTCATCAATTGATCCCTGTAGATTAACAATTTCTTGTTTTTGTTGATTTATTTGCTCATTTAATCCATTAATCTTTGCTTGTAAATCAATTTCATTCTGTTTGTGATTTTCTACTTCATTTTCGATTTCAGTTAATTGTTTTTTTAAGGTATCGATTTCCATATCTAATGAATTTTTTGCCTGTTCTAAGGTTGTTTTTTGTTGCTCCAAATTGCTTTTAATTGTTTCAAGAGATGCTTTATCAGATTCAAGTTGAGCTTTTTCTGAAGATATGGTATCTAGTGATTGTTTAAGTTGATCTCTTTCATTTTGAACTGATTGTAGGTTATTAGTCAATGTTTGAATTTCTTTATCTTTTGCTGAAATTGAATTATTTAAATTATCAACATTCTTTTGAAGCGATTCAATTTGACTTTTGGCAGTTTCTAGTTCAGTCATATTTTTATTTAACGCTTGAGTTGTTTTTTGAAGATTATTTTCAAGATCATTTATCTTCCCTCGTTGATCAAGAAGTGTTTGTCCTAATACTTTATGGGGCTTGTCCGGCTTTTCTTTCACTTTTTGCCAATCTATACTCATATTTTTCACTTCACTTTTTCAAATGCATGTTTTATAAATTTTAATAAATTAATAAGAATTTGTCGCTTGTACCTAAAAAAATTTGTTATGTGAAAATAAATACAATTTGAGCTTAATGATTTAATTTTATTTCTTAGTTAAAAGAAAATTTAGGAAATGATAAAGCTGATTAAGATCTAAAAATAATGGTGAAGCATTATCCAATATCATTATTATCTAGATATGGATTTAGTGAGAAATTTATTAAAATACTAAAAAAAAACAATATTATAAATTTATTTGAAAGCCAATTTCAAGTTATAGATAAGGGTTTATTTACAGGAAATTCATTTTTATTATGTACACCCTCAGGAAGTGGTAAAACACTTGTAGCTGAATTGGCTGCCATCCATAAAATTTCGATTAATGAAGGAAAAATTTTATTTTTATTACCATATAGAGCTCTAGTTTCTGAAAAATATTTTTTATTTTATAAGAGATATCGACAATTTGGTTATAAATTTGTTCAGATTACCGGAGGAATTGAAGTATCAAAAAAGAATCTTGAATCTGCTGATATATATTTTATGACTTATGAAAAATTCGATTCTTATTTACGTTCAATAATGCAAAACTCATGGATTTACCAAATTAGATTAGTAATAATAGATGAAATTCATATTCTGGGGGAAAAAAATCGTGGTGCTCGGTTAGAAAATTTAATTATACGAATTCTAAATTCATTAAATAAGATTCAAACATTATTTTTTTCTGCAACAATCGGAAATCCTGAAGTATTTCATCAATGGTGTGCTAAAATTTACAAATTTCACAATCCTAATAAAAAATTTCATTTAGTCACCACAAATCAGCGTCCAACTGATTTAAAATATATAGTTCAAATAAGTAAAAATAAAAATAATTCAATTAAAGAAATTTTAGAAAAATCTTCTGTATATTATAGTTCAATATTAATTTTCTCATATTCTAGGAACGATACAGAAAAGACATGCGATTTTCTATTACAAGAATCTATTATCACCAAATCTAAACCCAATAAAATGTATTTACTTCAATTTTTAACTGAAAATTTTCAAAATATAGATTTTCAAAATATTAGACAATGGAAATATATTCAAAATGGATTAGGATATCATCATGCAGGATTATCTACTGATGAAAGATTATTGATTGAACAATTATATTTACATGGTTTAATAAAAATTTTAGTTGCGACCTCGACTTTAAGTGCAGGAATTAATACACCTGCAAAAATTGTAATTTTAAAGTCAATCTTTCTTTATGAGAAAGTTGAAGATCATTCAATCAATCCTGTGTTTAAAAAAAATACTGATAGAAGAAAGAAATATAAAAAAAAGATAATCAATTGTAATGAATTTCACCAAATCTGTGGAAGAGCTGGAAGGATGGAGTATGAATCTAATGGTTATGCATATATTTTGGTTGATAATTTTCAAGAAAGGGAATGGTTAATCCAAAACTATTTCACAACTAAGAATAACAAATCATTAATTCCAAAATATCAAAATATTCAATCTTCGATAAGTGTTAGTCAAGATGTACTGGAAGAGATAGTCCTTCTAAGAGTATATGAACAAGGTTCATCAAATTTCTTTGAATTAGAAGATTTTCTAAGAACCACATTTCATAGTTATAATTCTAGCAAATATCTTCCAGTTTGGGCTCAAATTAACTTACATCCTTTAGATTTAATATCTATGATTATGGTATTATCAAATAAAATTCCAGAATTATCTTTAAAAAAAAGAAGATATTCTGTAACAATTTTAGAGTATATTCCAGAAAAAGAGTTGATATTTAAGGTTAATTTAAAGAATAATAAAAAACCAAAGAAAGAACGAGAAAATCAAGATTCAATTTTTGTTGTTCAGTTATTAATCAGTAAAGGTGTTAGGTATACGAGAATAACAAAAAATGAATTTAATTTTAAATTTACAAATTCTTATTCTAAATTTCCTTTTGATAATGATGATTTTCTGGTTTTTTTACTTATAATTATTCTGCATACGTTAAGAAAGGTAGAATATTTGTCAAAAAATGAGAAATTACTTCTATTTTTACCAATTCAAACGGAGAATTTCTCTGATTCAGGAAAACAAATAAAAATTTTAGATTTTCAAAAGGATGCAGAGAAAATTTGTAATAAAAGTATTTTTAAAAAATCTATTGTTGAGAATTTAGAAAGATATAGTGTTATTGAAGAAATTAAAATCGAAAAAGAAATTGCATTTCCCCGTTTTCGATGCACAAATTTGGGAACGATTTGTTTAAATAATTTTCTTTTCCCCAAATATATATTACCTCTTTATCATTTTGCTAAACATTTAATTAAATCATCTGTACAATTTACCTTATTTTATATTCTTCCAGGATTAATTCCAATTATCCAGAATGTACTAAAAATTGATGCGGATCACATAAATACTTGCCTAAATCTGTGGATTTCAGAGTATGATTATAATTATGTTATTAAAAAAATTCAAAACCTAACAAATTACAGATTTTCAATTAATGATCTACTTCACATTACAGAAAAAACAGCACAATTGATAAAAGTTTTAATAGATCTAATTCAATTGATATCTCCAAGTACTTTTGTAGGGGAATTAAAAATACTAATGAAAAGAATCCGTTTTGGGCTAAAATCCAAGTCACTTATACAACTCACAGAATTTTCTGAAGTAGATGTATTATTCATTCGTAATAATATTCTTTTTAATAATACATAACAGCAGATTTTGTCGAATAACAATATCTGATCCAATATATTAAAAAACTAAATGAAATTTTTTAACCTAAAAAATCTACGAAAGGGACCATTAAATGATCACGATACGATGGAAATCGATACAAAAGAAAATAGTTCCAGTGGTTTTGGGTATGATTTTTATTTTGTCAATGAGTATTCAGATTTATAAACCTTTTAATTCTGTTACATCTACTCAAACAAACCCGAATACTATACAAACTCCACTGGTTTCCCAATTAGATTATGAAATTCCTATCTCAGGACAAGGTAACCTTCAAGACGTCTATGTCTACATGCAAAATCACTCGATTGCCAATGGGGTTAATGAATTTAACATTTCGAGCGAGAATGGCGCATATTATCTTAATGATGGAACTTTCAACTTTACTATGAATAAAAATCACTTAGCAAATTACACTCTCGAAAATGATGACTCTTTACATTATGAACGTGAAAAAGTTTCAATTAGCACTACATCTGATATGTTTACAATTGTAACTGGTTCTGAAAATGCAGGAGCTGATTTTATTTCAGTGGATAGTGCTTTATCTGGTGATCAAGTTGTTGAAACAAATATTTCAATTGATGCTTCTGCATATCCAAAAGAAATATCTACTATTTTAGGATTTAAAATTCAATTAGAAATTCAATCGGGTTCTGATTTATTACTTAATTCATCTCTCTATAATTATTATTCGACTAATTTTGATGTTTTAGATTCAGATCGTTATATTCAAGAGATCTCATCAAATTATCGAACAATTACATATTATATACGAAATGAAAATAATAATTATATCAATATTTCAAAAAACCTTGTGTTAAATTTGCATTTTAGAAATGCGACTGAAGCATTCACTTTGTTAATTAATAGCCTTAAAGTTGATGTGATAAGGGGACATGAAGTAAGTTTCAGCTTGAATAATCCGATTGCTTTAGAATTTGATATTAGAGGCGATTCAACTGTTTTTGGATTTCAAGCTTGGATTCGAGCACTAGACATCGAGGATTCTGTTACATCTAATTTAACAATTCAACTATGTCAAGCAAACATTTCTGAACCAGTAGCGAGAAGTCAATTATTAAATCCATCAAACTCTCAATTATTAGCAACACCTGATGAAACAGCAATACTTTCTGAGATCTCAATTCTAAACTATTCAAATGATGAGCCTATGTGGTTTAATTTTACCTCAAATCATCTTGGTGTTGATTTGTCTGTCGGAAATTACTTCATAGTTATTTCAACAAATACTTCAAGCGTAGTAGGTGAAAAACGTTTTACATTAGTCTCAATTCCATTTGACGCACCCTTTGATCCAAAAGATCCTGACAATAAAATTGATCATCTTTTACTAACAAAATCTACTACATGGGAACAAGCAAAAGCAACTCTTAAATCAACAAGTGATCATCCACAGTTAGATGCAAGTAATTTTATCATAAATCTTAGCAGACCATATTTACCATCTGAAATTGGATTAACTATTGATGATATTCCAGTTGAAGATACCTATATTTGGGACTATCCACATGATACACTCGATGATCCAATTGATCAAGCCTACTATGCTTCTTATTGGTGGGGTTATGGAACAATAAAACTTGATTTTTCCACTCCAATTGGCTTATCTAATCAGAATTTTACAATCACACTTGATTGGGATCAAGAAATATATTCTGGAAATATCTCATTTACAGTTGAATATTTAGTTCAAAAATACCTAATTAAAACCGCTGTCAGCACTTATCAACTAGAGATTGATAGTGATCCATTCTGGAATATCACTTTTTCATTTAATCCAAATGAATCAATATTTTCTGATTGGAATTTTACTAAATTTGCATATGTAATTCCTGATAATTGGGAAATCTCAGATTTATTTGAAAATAATACCCAAATTCTTTCCTTAGCAGAAGATCCTTTTATTGAAGATGAAAAAACATTTATCGAAATAAATTCTTCTGTTGCAGATTCGCAAGCTGTTTATACATTATCTGCAAATTCCCCAAATTACATTAAAGATTCTAATCTATTTTTGAAATATAATGATAACTTATGGGAAACTAAAGGATTCATGCAAAATGATGTAATTGCTTTATCTGTTGGGCTATTAACAGATGATAATTCATATCTTTCAACAACAGGAAAAGTTACTGCTCGTTTATATAATACAACTGGAAATCTTATGCAGTCAAATATCTTAACAGATGATTCAATTGATGAAAACTCAAGTTATTCATGGTTCAATTTTGAAAATATGGCTCTATTTAATACAAATCAAACTACTCCACTTGGTGAATATACTATTTTACTTAATTGGACAGATGGAAATCAACTAGGATTTCTGAAAATTTCATTCTATTTGAATGAATATAAAGCAGCTATTCATGAATTTAATCATTTAGAAGAAGAACAAGTAAATCAATTAATTGGGACAATAACACCTTTTAAAACTGATATTAATACATACGATTATACAATATACGCAGTTGAACCAATTGTTTCAAGTGAATCTTCGTTCATTCTAAATGAATCTCGAGAAATTTCACTTGGAGATGATTTGTATATAACAAATTATGCGATTAACGAAACAGTGTTGAATCCAAATGAGAATATTTCTATTGAAGTTATAATAGAAAACCGACACCATAGTCTAGATTATAATGTTTCAGTGATGGCCACTTTAGTATATGCAAATAATCATGAATGGATTTTATCGAATGTCTCTTCAACATATTTATTAAATATGTATGGTGCGGCAAATGATTCAGATGAACATTCATTCTATTTGAATTTGACTGTTCCAGATATGAATACTGGAGGATTAAATTGTCCAATTCGCAATATGCCCATGCAGATCCAAATTTCTGTTAATATTGATGATTCTGAGATATATAATTCTGTAGAATCTCAATATTTATACTATAGTCATCTTAACGATAAGGACTTTGAGGGTAAAGTCTTAACTGTTAGATCTTATAATGATTTAACAGGACCATCCTTCACTTCAAATATTCAAAGAGACATGTTAGAACTTCCTGGAGATGTAACATATTTCATCCAAGTATTCAATGATTATTATATGAGTATGACAATGGAGAGTAATTTATCAACTACAGGCAATAAAATATTTGGCATCTTTTCCGATTTACAAGCTGAAACCGATCCAATAGATCACTATGCAACACAAACGATAACAGGTAAATTTATTGATGAAAATTCAGAAATAATGCGTAACTCTGAAATTAAATTCTTCTATGATTCTCGTGAAAACTCTAGCGATAATAGCGAACCTGTGTGGACTCCATTAACTTCAAAAAACAATGATACAAGCACTTTTACTGATGATGAAGGTTTATTTGAGTTTGAATTTGATATGTCACAGACTCCATTAAATTCAGAAGTTCAGATAATGGTAAAATATATTGGAAATAGTACACACGCGACTGTTAACTCTTCATTAACGATTGAACTAAATACATATGAACAAAATCTCTTAGTTTATGTTGATACAAGCAAAACCTTGATTAAAGGTGCACATAATTTAGTTAATGTGCGAATTGAAAATACAGGTAATTCTTCCTTTAGTAATGTTTCTATTACCATTAACTCAGATTTTGATGCTGAAATAAATATTAAAGATGCTTTGGCTCTGTTGGTAATATCTAGCGGCGAAACTTATGAATTTGTTATTGATTTTTATGATAATGATTATCAATTAGATTCAGTTATAGTAAATATTACAATTGTTGCCACTGTGAAAGAGACTGGTGAAATCTTCAAAATCGGATCTGTTCACGAGTTTACTACTTATGAAGTGAATACTAATACTTTGTTGACTTCTGCTCTTGTTGGTGGATTTATCGTTTTTACAATTGGATTGTGGTTATTCAGTGCAAAATATATCAAAACGAAAGTTGATGAAATAAATGCTCCAATAACCCCAGAAACTTCAGTTAAATCAAAGAAATCACGAAGAAGAGGGGGTAAATATGTGAATTTAGCAGATTTATCCGCTAAGAAAGCAGATGAAACAGAAACACCTTCTACTGAAGAAGGTACTTCTCTTGATGAATTGCTTGATGATGAAAAAACAAACTAATTTCAATTCACACCTATTTTTTAAATTTTTATTTTTTTAAGAATTATCAAATTCCTATAGTTAATCATAATAGCAATTTCCTTTTTGTCATTATTACTTTATATTAAGAGATTCAATATATTTATCAGTATTCTTCAAGTGAAAAGTGCGAATAAGTTCATTTCTATCCATCTTCTTATTAACAGACCACTTTCTAATTTTTGTTATTTAAAAAATATTTTGTTGATTTTTTGTTGATTTTTTCTTTTCTGCATATTTTTATTTTTCTAAATTACTCTTTATATATATGGAAAAAAAAAAACGAAGAAGTTCAATTTTTGATTTTAATCAATTCTCTAAAAATACTAATCGAAATACTAATGTAAATGATTCTTATCTTTCACATAAACACAATTCTGACATTAATTTATTTCCATATAAAAGCAATTTTTCTTCATTTGAAACTTCAAAAAAAAAAAAAAAATACAGAAGTATATTTGATTCAATATATATGAATACTGATGTTGCATCAATTATCTTAAAAGAAATTGATTTGTATTCTACTGAAGGTACAAAAATTATATCAATAATTGGAAATCATTATCGACCACATATAATAAAGAAAGTTGAAGGACGAAGTAATCCTGCAGATTTTTACTATAAAGAAAATTGGTATTTTCATGGAACTGCTTTCGCAGAAGCTTCAAATCTTTCAAGAAGAGGATTTAATGCGTCAATTTCTGCAAACAATAACACTTTTGGAGTTGGTTTTTACATATCAAAAGAAATTGAAAAATCATTGAAATTTGGGAAATTAATTTTATTAGTGTTTCTTCCTCCTGATGTGTCTATTGCAAGATATAGTGTAGATCATACTAATATTAATTTACCAAAACCTACCGCAAATAACTCTAATTTTGTAAAAAGATTAAAATCGATGGGATATGATGGAATTGAGGTCACAAAGGGAGTCTATGTTGAAAATTGGTCATTTAAAAATGGTGGATTCAATAATATCGTCCAAAATGATGAACTTTGTTTATGGAATTATCAAAAAGCCAAAATTGCATATGTACTTGAATTTTAACTGAATTCCTCATTATATTTCACCGCTCTCTCAAATTCGTCCCAAGTTCTACCTTCTCTTTTTAATGTCTCTTTAGTGAAATTTGACACATTTTCTACAAAATAAGGATCTTGTTCTAACATCTCTTGTGAGCACCAAGCACAAACAGGTCGATTTAAATAATATCTTAAGCAATATAGTTCAAGAATTACTTCATAATCTCGATCTTTTAGTGGAATTGTTTCATATGTATACATTCGATGTTTTGAACAAAAATCATTTAAAATACTATTTTGAGGAATATAACCTTTTGGATGTCTTCGCGCTCTTAAATAATCAAATCTTGTCATTAATAACACCAATAAATAATAAAATTAAAAAATAGAGCGGATTTATCCATATCTCTTTCGTTAACTCCACATAATATTTCTTAATTGTCTAACTAATAAACCAACAGAAGACTTTCCATCACTTCCTAATAAACCAATAAGCATATGTTCATCATTTTTCACAGCAATTATTGCTCCATTTTCAAGATTAATGGTAAAATCTTGAATGTTTCCTTTTCCAATATTAGATAAATCGGCTTCAAATAATTTACTGAGATTTTTTGCGATGTTTGAATGATCCATTTCTATAAGAGTTTGACCAATTAGCACTTCTCCAGAAATTTTTGCTAAAATTAAACCTTCACAGACAGGAACAACATCCATTACATCTGACAATTTCGGACCAATTTCTTCGATGTTCATATATTTCAGTTAGTTAGAAATCTATAAAAAATTAGTGTTTTCCAAAAGAAGAAAAATTATGATTTAATAATCAGTTAGATTTCGTAAAACGATTAAAATTAAGCCTTCTTGAGGTGCAATCATTACTTCACCTTTATCAGTTTCTAATCTTACAAAATTTAATCTCCCTTCTCCTAAAACTTCAACGGTTTGTTTTCCTCGAGAAATCAAAGCAGTAATATATGCCGAAATCTCTTCTGTTCTTTCAATTTGTTCCCCTCTAAATGAAGATTGAATTGGTAAACCTTCTGAATCACAGATGATTACAGCTCGCGTTTGGTCGTCTGCCATAAATTTATTAATAATTGCTTTAATCGCTTTTGAATCAATCATAACTCGTCACTTATTTTCAAATGATCCTACTCTTAAGTATTTAGCTAGTATTTGATTTTATTCGCTTAAATAATTATTTGAACATTTCTATTTGTAATGCTTTTAATTGTGAATTTTTTATAACATTAACATTATCATGAAGTAATATGATTCACACAATATTTCTGTAATATTTCTGTAATATTTCCATGATATCTCCATAATAGTTGAATAAATGTATTTTTGTAATCAATTTCTCATTATCTCGCTTGATTGTTATAATTATTATAAGAACTTGTAGACACAGGAATTTATTTCATCATGGAAATAACACAACCAGATAATCATCTTGCTGTTATTGGCGAAAAATTACCCACAAAAACAGAAAATTCAGAAAATATCCTAACTGGAGTAGTTTCTCAAAAGTTTCAAGATTTAGCAAGTAAAAATAAGCAATGTTTTAAAAAATCTTCAATTATATCTCAAAAAGCTGCAGATCTTGGTATTTTACTAAATAATGATGAATTTTCTGATATAATTAAACAAAATCCTTGGCAAATTGATATTAAAACTACATTAGAAAAAATTCAGCAGAGAATATATAAAAACAGTGAAATTAAATTTCGTATCGGAGGGCGCGTTCTTTATTCTACTTCAAAACTAATTCATGCAAAATCAGATTCGATTATCAAAGATTCGCATCATACACAAGAAATCTTAGAAGAAAATGAAGTAATTGAAGAAGATTTCCACGATTTTGATGAAAATTTCGAAGATGATAATTTTGATAAAGATTTCCTTAAAAAGGTGAGCTTAAACGCGATTTTAGGAAAAAAAGAATTAGAAATTTCTAAATTTAAAGGAAATATTAATTCAGACTCAAATATTTCCCAATATTTGCATGAAAGAGATTCAGAATTAGCAAAATATATTTCAACAAATGCATTTTTTAAACAAGATCGAAATGGAAATCGATATTTAGCTTCTCCTATGAGAAAAGTCTATCGTAAAGTCGATTTTTCTGAGTTAGGAAATGCATTAATTAAAACTTTAAAATATCAAATTCGTTCTAGTTCTAAAAACTATAAACGAAAATATATAAATATTAATGAAGACCAAATTTTTCCTGCAAATATCTTGAAAGAAGTAGAAGAAAATCATGCATTGATTGAGGAGCAAATTCAACAACTCTTTCAGACAATTCAAAAGCGATATAGAGCTAATGAACCTATTTCATTTATCTATCTTGTTTTATCTCCTGAACCTGAAGGTATTGTTAAAACATTACTATATCTTTTACAACTCGTAAATCGAAAAAAAATTGAAATTTGGCAAAAAATTCCAGAAGATGAATCTAAAAATCATGCAAATTTCTCATCATATGATGATTCTGGCATAAATATTTTTATTACGCCAATTTTATAATAAATTATGGCTGGAATACCCCCACAAATTACAGTCTCGAAAGCAGTAAGTCTTTTAAAAAGTGGACAATATCAGCCAGCTTTAAAATATCTCTATTATTTAAAACGAAATATTGGAATTCTTTCCTTAAACGATAAAAATGATGTTGAACACTATTTTCTGCTCTGTTTAAAAATACTTTTTGATAAGCAATTAGTGAAAGCGGAAAAATCTCTTCAAAATAACAATGAAATTCAAACAAGCGTAAATTTTATCAATCTATTAGATTTGCAAAACTCCCTTTATCAATTTTCACCATCATCAGATAAATCTCTAAATCATAGTTATAAAAAATCCTTTAGCCTTTTTGAGACTTGGATATTTAAGGTATTATCAACG
This sequence comes from Candidatus Harpocratesius sp., assembly GCF_054039255.1. Taxonomy (NCBI): domain Archaea; kingdom Promethearchaeati; phylum Promethearchaeota; class Promethearchaeia; order Promethearchaeales; family Promethearchaeaceae; genus Candidatus Harpocratesius; species Candidatus Harpocratesius sp. The sequence continues at coordinate 20,855 of NZ_JBPLBG010000032.1, read as the reverse complement.
ATTCAAAGTGTTGAGTTGAAACGGCGACATTTAGAACGACATTTTTCGGAAATTCTTAATCTATTTGGTTATGTTTCATCACTTTATACTGATTTTTTTTTGAAAATTCCTCAATTAAAAAAATATTTTATTCCAAATGAGGATGAATTTGCGAAAATTCAGCAGTTTATTTTTAAAGAAATTGCTAATTATTTAATTGAACAACTTAATCAAATGTTAATACAAGAAAATATAATTCAAGCTTTAGATTTTTGGCAGAAATTGAAAAGTATCTTAAAATTAATCAATAATTCAAAGAAATTAGAAATTCAATTCTATAAATTCGAATTAAAATTAACAGAAAAATTAGCTGAAATCGATCTTCATCAAGGAGAATTACTTGAACAACAACTAGATTATTACTCAAGTTTACAAAAATATAAATCAGCTTTCGCTAAATATCATGTATTAAAAGATGAATCAAAAAAAAAAATCGCAAAAGCAAAGTATCTAAATGCTGCAATTTTACTTGGTCGTTGGTTTGAAGAGAGAGCTTATAAATCTGAATTAAAATGCGACCCACAAAAAACCTTAGATGATTATGAGAAAGCAAAACATATTTTTGAGGATATAAATGCTAAAAAAGAAATCTCTCGAATTTTAAGCCGATTACAAAAATTCAATGAAAAGCGTGGAGATCAACTTCACTCTCAAGCTATGAAACTTGCTGCTAATTCTATTTCAGAAATTGCTCAGAAATTATCCTTATTGAATGAAGCAAAATATTTCTATCAAAAAGGAGAAAAAATAAAAAAATTAAAAAAAGTAAATATGGAAATAACTTCACTAAGCAAATTGCGTTATAAATTATTGTCTAAATCAATTATAAATGCGGAAAAAGCTCATGATTATGAGTTAAAGTTCCTATTATTGGAAGAAATGCATTTACTTAGTTATGAAATGAATAGTGAAAAAAACACATATAAAATCGCAAAAGAGATTGAGCAACTTAAACCTAAGATCAATTGGCAGAAAATTGAACAGATGAAAAAAGAGAAATATTTTGAGAATTTAACTTTTAGTACAAAAGCAGAACAAGATGATAATGCACCAAAATTAAAATTCCAAAGACCACAAAATATTTTTTCTAATGAGGAGAAGAAAAAAACAAAACCAGATGTTTCATTCGATCTTGAAAAAACAATTCAGAGAGATCCACTACTACAATTAACAGATTCTCCCACGTCAAAGACAAAATCTGCAAGTGTATTAATTGATTCAACATGGTTTACATCTTATGAATCAACACTTAAAATTGATCCTGAGCAGACTCAAATTATTTCTGCTTCAGCAATAGAAGAATTTTCCCAAAATTATGCTCAATCGCGCTCTTTGAAACAAATTTACGTTTATTTGAAGAAACATAATGAAAGAAAAGTATTAAGTCAAGTAGAGATCAAGTTTCTATACAATCATGGAATTAACCTTCCTTTAAATTCATTATATTATTATAAGTTTTCTCATATTCCCCACCAATTCTATGTCTATGACAATCCAAAAGGTGGACCTCAAGTTCTAATGATTCCACGAGATCCATTAATTTCCAGGCGAGCAAAATTTGGGGAAATAATTCCTGAAATTCAAATATATTTAACAGGAAATCCACATGAATCTATCATTCCTCAGAATATTCTTCTTTCACACTTACAATTTGCACAGATTACAAATAATTGGGATGATTATCTTGGTTCTTTTCAATTTTCATCCATAGAAACATACATCTTTTTCCTAAATGCAATTCGATTGATGAATAATCGTGCTGAAATACCTGAAATTGTTAAAAATATTAATGCTTCACTTATTGCTGAATTTGTTAATATTCGTTCAGCTGATATGATTAATTTCTTTGAACAATTTAACAGTTTTTATTTTATAGAAGAGTTTATCGGTATTTCACAGCAAATCAATTGGTTACTTTTCTCAATTGGGCTAAAGTGGTTCTATAATGGAAATATTTTACTTGCATCTACCATTTGGTCCATGCTAGAAGTAAGTTAAAATAATATTTTTTATTAAAAAAAATATAAATACTATTTAATAATTTTATTCAAAAAAAGCAAATATTAATATGCATGTACTCGGTAAATTTGATAAGTAAAATTGATCGATCTAGTCAATTGAATTTCTAAGTATGAAATAAGAAAAAGTCTTTTCGATGTTTTTATTACACTTCAGAAATGCAGATATTTCCTTAGAATCATAGATTTGCTTGATATTTGAAGCGACTTTCATACGAATATTTTCCAGAAAAATACTTAAATTTATTTTGGAGGTATAATTAAAATGGTTCAAAATCATATGATAAGAAGTAAGAACATAAAAAAAAATGATGATAGAGTTTCCCACAAATTTTCTCAAGCAGAATATGAAGTAAAACGCGCAAAATTGAATAAAAATCTTGAACAAATTAAGAATAATCTCGAAAAATGTCTTAACAGCCCATTAAAAGCGAAAATGTTAGCAATAAATATTCAGAACATATCAAATGCAGTCGATTATTATTATAATGTGAATACATCGCGTGAATTGGCAAATGTTAACAAAAAATATAAAGAAAGTGCTAAGTTAATTGTTAAAATTACTCGATTTATGCATGCAGGAGATTATACTGAAAATATTCAAAAACAAGTATATTATCACCTTAATGAAATAATTAGAGATCTGCAAGATCAACGAACTTATATTGCTACTATTGAAGATGAATATCATAATAAACGAAGAATGCCGAATTATTAAGGAAAAAATGTTAATTTTATATAATACTTATTTTGGTGTAGATTAGTTTTTTTCTTCCTTTTTCTACTTTACTTTACATAAGTGAGACCAGAAGCGACTCCATGACAATTGCATGTGGTACATACAAGAATTACTTCTGATAATTTTGCAGATTTTATCTCTCTGGGAGCATTCAATTTTTTTTCACATAAATTTCGTAATTTAGTCTGTTTTTCCCTAATCTCTATAGAAGGAATTCCCCCTATTCCTGGTGCTAATTGATAACTTTCAAATAAGAAATTTGAGGGATTTGGCCAAGCTGTGCGGCAAAGATCAGTAATAGAAATTGGCTTCAGTCGTTTATGGATCGGACAATAACCTAATGGTCCAGAACAATTAATTGGGCATTTTTCTTCCCATTTTGCATAGGAAAAGAAAAGAGTATGTGAATTATCAGAAAAAATTTGTAATTCTTTTGGAATTAGATCAGTGGGAATTGGTGGAATTACACCATCTTTAAAGTCGATTTTTGGAAACCATTTATTTAATGATCTAAGTAATATTTCTTTCATAACATGGATTGGAACAACTGGAATTAGGTATTCAAATGGAATTTCTTCCAAAAAATGCATAACTATTTCAATATCTCCTAAAATGAAAAGTGAATTTTTTGTATGATTAATTTGATCTCGAATATGTTCCCAATTTGCACTATAATCTTTTGAAATTGGTAAACTGCTCGCAGAACAATTTGGATCACTATCAATAATAAATAAACGGAATCTTTCATGGAATTTTTCAAAAACATGAGATCCAAATTTTCCACCTCCGTATACAAGCAGTTGTTTTTGCATTCTATTTCATTTCCTTATTTCTAAATTATGAAAAATTATGAAAAATAACGATCCCGAAATATTTCCATGATTGCTCCAGATATTGAGTAAGGGTCTGCACCTTGTTCATGACTTAAAATTCTTTCGATGAATTCATTAATTTTCTCATTAGTAAAAACAATTTCTTCTACATTTTTAACCAAAAAATATTTCAGAATTTCAACTACATAATGTTTATATCTAAATTGCAATCTTTTTTTTATAAAACCTGTTTGGTTCAAAAATTCTTGATGCTTTTTTATATTCTCTAATAAAAGAGGAACATTTTCTCCAGTAACTCCGTTAGTTTTTATCACAGGAGGGCGCCATCCATCACAACGAACAACTTTTGCTTGGGTTTGATCATTTTTAATTTCAATATTTTCTGCAAAATCTAGCATTGTTTCCAACTCTGCTACGCGTTTGTCTGCTCCTTCTCTATCCATTTTGTTTACGACGAATATATCGGTTATTTCCATTAAACCTGCTTTAATCGCTTGAATTTCATCTCCTAATCCTGGGGGTGTAATTACTAAAGTAGTATGGGCACTTTTAAAAATATCAATTTCTGATTGTCCAACTCCTACAGTTTCGATAATAATAATATCGCTATGATAAGCATCTAAAACATGAATAACATCTTTAGTTGCCATGGCTAAACCTCCTAATTGGCCCCGATTTGCCATGGATCGAATGAAAAATCGTGGATTTGTAAAATTTTTTTTCATTCGAATTCGATCTCCCAAAAGAGCACCTCCACTGAATGGAGAGGTAGGATCAACAGCAATTACGCTAACTTTTAGACCTTGCTCTAAATAATGATCTGCTATTTGGGAAGTTAAAGTAGACTTACCTGATCCAGGTGCACCGGTAATACCGATGATTTTTGCATGTCCTGTTAAATTGTAAAGTTGAGGAATGATCTTCTGCGCGATTTCTGGTCCTCCATTTTCAATTAAAGTAATTAATCGCGCCAATGCTCTCTTTTTTTTGACTGAATCTTCTTTCTGTTTTATTAAATCTATGTAAGATTGAATGAGGTCATCAGAATATTGCATTTGCATCTTTTAAACTCCGTAAATGTAGCATTAACACCGAAAGAAAAAATTTTTCATTTTTAAACAGATATAAAAAAAGAAATTAAAATAAACTTGAAAATCTTCTTAACGCTTTAAATTAGCGCGAATATAATCTGCAATTTCTTGAATCTTTGTTCCGGGTCCGAATACTTCACTAATTCCTGCTTCTTTCAGAGCTGGAACATCTTCTTCAGGAATTATTCCACCTCCTAAAACCAAAACATCATCAATATCATTTTCATGTAATTTCTTGGTTATTTCAGGAAACAAAACTGGGTGAGCCCCAGAGAGAATTGATAATAAAAGCGCATCGGGATCTTCTTGTATCACACTCTGCACAATATCATCTGGAGTTTGATGCAATCCTGTATAAATTACCTCAAAACCAGCGTCTCGGAGTCCACGAGCAATCACTTTTGCCCCTCGATCATGTCCATCTAAACCTGGTTTAGCCACTATTAATCTAATTTTGCGTTCCATTTAATCACAACTTTCTTTTTTTTTTTTGAGAATTTTAAAAAATTGAATCCTCACGGTAAACTCCAAAGACTTCGCGAAATACATCTACAATTTCTCCAACTGAGCAGTAGGCTTTAACAGCATCCAAAATATATGGCATCAAATTTTCATTAGTCTTTGCTTTTTCACGCAAGGTTTGCAAACATTCTTGAGCTTGAGCATCATTTCGTTCACTTTTTACTTTTTGAAGATTTTCTATTTGCTCTTCAGCAACATGTTCTGAAATTTTAAGAATTTCAGGTTTTTTATCTAGTTTTTCCTCAATTTTGAATTCATTAACACTCACTTGCACAAGTTCCTTGGTTTCTATTTCTTTCTGGTATTGATAAGATGCATTCGCTATTTCACGCTGATAAAAATTATTCTTTATACCAACATAAGCGCCTTGAAGCATAGATCCATTTCCCAGTTTCTTGATATGTGCAAAATATTTTTCTGCTTCAGCTTCCATTTGATTGGTTAACCATTCAATATAATATGATCCACCAAGAGGATCAATAACATCAGCTGCCCCTGATTCGTGTGCAATAATTTGTTGAGTCCGTAAAGCAATTTTAACCGCTTCTTCAGATGGAAGTGCTAGTGCTTCATCAAATGAATTTGTGTGAAGTGATTGAGTTCCTCCTAATACTGCTGCCAGAGCTTGTAAAGTAACTCGAACAATGTTGTTATATGGTTCTTGCGCTGTTAGTGAAACACCAGCAGTTTGCGTGTGGAATCGTAAACGCCATGATCGTGGATCTTTTGCATGATATATCTCCTTCATATGTCGTGCCCAAATACGTCGAGCTGCTCGATATTTAGCGATTTCTTCAAAGAAATTGTTATGAGCATTGAAAAAGAATGATAAACGGGGCGCAAAATCATCAACATTTAATCCTCGTTCCATTCCTGCTTCAACATAGGCGAAACCATTTGCTAAAGTAAACGCCAACTCTTGCACTGCTGTTGAACCTGCTTCTCGAATGTGATATCCACTAATGCTGATTGTGTTCCATTTTGGTACGTGTTTAGTGCAAAATTCAATAGTATCCACAATCAAGCGCATGGAAGGTTCTGGAGGAAAAATATAAGATTTTTGTGCTTGATATTCTTTTAAAATATCGTTTTGTATGGTTCCTGTGAGTTTTTCCATAGGGACTCCCTTTTTTTCACCTACTGCAATATACATTGCCAGAAGTATTGATGCAGGGGCGTTAATTGTCATTGAAGTTGATATTTTGCTGAGATCAATTCCATCAAAAACAACCTCCATATCAGCTAATGTATCAATTGCAACTCCTTCTTTACCTATTTCACCTGCACTCATGGGCGATCCTGATTCATAACCATAAATTGTTGGAAGATGAAAGGCAACTGACAAACCTGTTTGCCCATTTTGGATTAAATACTTAAATCTTTGATTGGTTTCCTTTGCTGTTCCAAGACCAGCAAATTGACGCATAGTCCAAAATCGTGCTCGATAGCTGGTGGCTTGTGCACCTCGTAAATATGGATATTCTCCTGGAAATCCTAAATCTCTAAAATATTCTAGATTCTCGATATCCACAGGTGTGTACAAAGCTTTTACTGGAATGTTTGATAATGTTTTAAAATTTCTTTTTCGCTCCGGCACTTTCTTTAAAGATTGGGCTACAGTAGTGCTAATCCAGCGCTCAGTCTCTTCCAAGATTTTTTTATTGAGCGATTCTTGCGTATTTTCTGTCATATTACTCACATTTTTTTCATTTCTTTTTCTTTTTAGCTTCTGTGTTTTTTTTGTTGATTAAATATTTTTATTTGATTCTGATATAGATTCTGTTTTATTGAATCCGTTTAGTTTTTTTCTATCTATTTATTTTTTAATGATAGTCCATTAAATAAATAATGTCGGTTTTGAATATAAGTTCTCATTTTCTTCTAATTTAGTTTAAAATTCAACTCCCTTTCGAGCTTGTACTCCTTTTTGAAAAGGATGTTTTATTTCTTGCAAATATGTCACATAATCAACTATATCTATTATCTTTTCAAGGGGTTTGTGGCCAGTCATAATAATTTCTGCTTTATGATTTCGCTCTTTTAGAAGTAAAATAACATCATCTTCAGAATATAAGCCCAATTCCACCATTGAACCAATTTCATCAAGAACTATCAAGTCATAATTTTCAGATTTTAAAATTTCTCGAGTTTTTTTTAAAGCATTTGCAGCTAATTCACGATTTGCTTCAATCTGTTCCTGTGTTTTGACAAAACTATAATTACCAAATTGTATTACAGGAATTTCTAAACGTTCTGTGAAAGTAATGTATTCTCCATAAAAGAAGCCTTTTGAAGCTAATGGATCGTGTTTCTTTAAGAATTGCACCAAAATTGGGCGTAAATTATGTCCCAAGCAGCGGACAATTCGACCCATAGCAATAGATGTTTTTCCTGTTCCCATTCCATAATAAAAATGAATTTTTCCAAGTTCTAACTGTTTCATAGTAATTTCATTCTTTTATTACAAATAAATTCGTTTCCATCTTGTAGAATTAGGTAGAATCAAACTTATTCATTTGGGTAGACATTTATTTGAAATATTAAAAAGTTTGCGCCTTTTGCCACATACGGTTGTTTTCATTTCAAATTTCGTTCTATTTTTTTATTGAAATTTTTGAATTGATTCTTAAATATAATAGTGCGAATAAGTTCAGATTGAATTTGGAAAAAAGTATAAAAATGAAAAAATTTGAAAAAATTTGAATTAAATTTGAATTAAATTTGAATTAAATTTTAATAAAGTGTTTTTTTTGCATAAATCTTTAATTTTGCCTTGGTTAAGCCATCCTTGCTTTGTAAAATTTCATATTTTGTTGCAGAAGGACATTTGATTGTAAAAGTTTTCTTTGCTAAAATTTGATCTTTTCCTGGATCTTCTTCTCGCATTTGAATTTCCACCTCTACAACACGCTCTTCATCCTTCTTGAATTTTACAAATTCGCTCCATAATGTTAATTTATCTGATTTTCCAAGAAATGCTTGATTTTCTCGTAACTCTATACATCCTTTATTGGGAACTCGAGTATGAAATACACCTTTCGAATCTACTCTAAAATAGAATTCATTTGTCCGATTCATTAAATCATATTTTCCAACAGTTTTTAAGCTCTCTAGAGTAATTCCAATCATATAACGACCTGATTTTTCTAATTCTTTTGAAAAAGATTCTCCTTTAGCTTTTTTATTTATTGGAACTTTCACTCGTCGTGTTGGCATAAAAAAGAATAACTATTGGTTTCCTAAAAAAGTTCGTTTTAGTATTCTTTAGTTAATCATCATCAATTTTCAACTGATTTTAACTAGTTATATTGTATCATTTTTTTTTTCGAATTTAATATATTTCATTAAGATAGATAAAGAAATTTCAAATAAATCGAGATTAGTGCGAATAAGTTTAAATTTTGTTTTAATAGTTAATTACATATTATCAATACATAATTTTATATATGATACACACTTTCTATACTTACTTTTCTTTTTTTAGAAAAATATAACAAGGTATGCAATATGAACGATTTTAATGAAAAATTAGCTCAATTAGCTGTTAACTATGCCCTTGATGTTCAACCAGGGGATTTAGTGTCAATTGAAGGTTCTGAAGTTGCCAACGATTTAATTCGGGCAATTTACATTGAATGTATTAAAAAAGGTGCCAATCCATATGCTATTTCTGAAATTAAGGGAATACATGTTGCAAAATTAAAATATGGAAATGATGAGCAGCTCAAATTCATTGATCCTATTTCAAAATTGATAGTCAAACAATTTCAGAAACGAATTCAGATTTTTGCAGATTATAATCGTCAAAAAATGGCTTTAATTCAACCAGAAAAACTGAATATGATTCAACATAATCCAGAATTTCCTGATTTAATGCGCACTTATCAAGAAAGAGTAGCTAAAAAGGAGTTAAAATGGTTGATTGTTCCTTATCCTTGTGATAGTATGGCTCAAGAAGCTAAAATGGATACTGAATCTTACAAAGAATTCGTGTATAACGCTTTAAAACTTGGAGAATCAGATCCAGCGGCATATTGGAAGCAAATTGAGGTAGAACAAGACAAAAAAGTTCAAATTTTAAATACATTTGATCAAATTCAAGTACTTGGCGAAGATACAGATTTAACACTTTCAGTAAAAAATCGACCTTGGATCAATTGTTGCGGACATGAGAATTTACCCGATGGAGAAATCTTTACAAGTCCGATTGAAACATCAATCAACGGCCACATTCGGTTTACATATCCTGGGATTTATCAAGGAAAAGAAATCAAGAATATATATTTAGAATTTAAGGATGGTCGAGTAGTACTAGCCACTGCTGAAGAAGGGCAGGAATTGCTCGATACGATTCTAAAAATAAAAAATGCTGATAAAGTGGGCGAATTTGCAATTGGAACTAATTACGGAATAACTAAATTTACAAAAAACATGCTTTTCGATGAGAAAATTGGTGGTACATTACATATGGCTTTGGGAATGGGATTTCCTGAAACAAAAAGTGAAAATCAAGAATGTGCCATTCATTGGGATATACTTAAAGACATGAAATCACCAGAATCAAAAGTAATTGCAGATGGTAAGGTGATTTATCAAGCAGGTAAATGGCTAATCTAAGGGTCTTTTAATCTTTTTTTTTGGAATTTTTTTTTTTTTGTAATTTTTTCTTCTATATTCTATATTTCCTAATTTTATTTTATCATTCTCTCATTTTCTGTAAATGTATTACATAAAAATCGAAACTAGAGAAGAATAAGCAAAAAAGATGCAGAAAAGATGCAGAAAAGATGCAGAAAAGATGCAAAAAAGATGCAAAAAAGATGCAAAAAAGATGCAAAAAAGATGCAAAAAAATAATTTTTCGAAATTACTTGGATTTATGTTTCTTTATCACAATAATCGCTAGAGTTCCTAATGTGATCAAAGAAAATCCAGCTACAAACCATCCAGAATATCCTGGAATTCCTCCAGATGCACCTGAATATTTCAAAAGGCTTATTTTTACTCCTGTTTCTTTTCCATCAGATGAAAGGGTGCTGTTTTCAAACGTTGTAAGAATGCCATCCTTATCGTATTGTATTTTGAAATAAGTATTAACATTACTTGGAATATTCCAAAGTTTTATCTCCCAGCCATATGATAATTGCTTTATTCCGTATCGATAAGTATCAAAATCTCCGTAATTTTCCATGTAATCTTCTGAAAGTTCTTTAATATAGTTATCAGTGTCATTCTTGAATATAATAAATGCATTGTAATCGTATATGGCGATAACATTGAATGCAGTTAAGGATAAAGAAGGTTCGTTAATTTGTTGTGAGGTCACATCTAATGATTGTGCCAAATTGATTGTATCTACGCTAAGATCAGAAGATATGCTATATTGTAATGTTTCTGCTGCAGTATCGATTGCACCTATTGTCAAATTGAAAGTTCCTTCGGCTGTTATAATGCCATTGTTTTGGATCTTTACAGAGTATTCTAAGTATTCACCTTGTTTTACTGTCCATTCTGTAGCTGCTGAAGCATTCATAACTATGATGTTAAAACAAATTGTTAATATGATTCCCAATGCAAAATATGTATTCTTTTTCATAATTGTTAACCTCCTTTAGTCCCCCTCATATTTATCTCTTAATTCATCAATTTGTTTCTTGGTAAAGCTTTTAGCTTCGCCTCTTTTGACTCGACTTAGAAAAATCATTGCAATTAACTCCCAAAATATCAAATATGGGAATAACATGAAATATTGTGCACCTTCAACAGGATGTGTTATTATCTTATATAAATCAAAGGTGGCTCCTGCAGCTAATGGTCCAATGGTGGCAGACATTTGGCTGAAGAAATAATAAGCTCCAGTATAAGTTCCAAGTTTGCCTTTAGGTGCCATTTGCCAGATTATTACAATTGTATTAATATTGATCATACCATAAAAAATTCCTATAATTGCGATCATTAATACTATCATTGGAAAAGATTTCATGAACATCATGATAAAAACGGTAATACTGAGTCCAATTAGGCCTATAAATATAGTTTTTTTTCTACCGATTTTTTCGGCTATTTTTCCAGAGAAAACTGCTGTAATGATCATTGTAACAGGTGCAATCATCAAAGCTTGTGAAGCACTTGCTTCTTCCCATCCCATATATTGGGTAGCATAAAGAGAATAGTAAGTGTCCATAGCGTTATAACCCAAAAACCATGTGAAAATTACGAGTAGCATGAATACTGCACTTTTTTCTTTTTCGGTGAAAATTGCTTTCAAACTTTGCCATATCGTCTCCTTTTTTTCGTTGCCTTCAACATTTTCACCAATATATTCCAATGAAATCGGATCTACTGCTATTGGATGATCTGCGATTTCCATAAACTTTTTGCCGGTAGGGGTTTCTTTAATCGTTAAAAATAGGATTAACAAAGCTAAGGCGGTAAGAATACTAACATAATAAAATCCTCCAGCTCGAGTTTTATTTTCTTCTGGAATCCACCGGACATCGAAAAACATTTTCATTATTGTAGGACCAGCTAAAGCAATAACCATTGCAAAAGCACCCATTAAATTAATAATGGCATTACCTGTAGATCGAACTTCTGGATCGGTCAGATCTGGCATAAGAGAGACACTTGCGCTGCGGAAAAATGCCATTGAAAAGTTAAACCACATCACAACGGCAATAAATCCAACAAAAGCTGCGACTCCTCGATTATGGGATAATAATCCGATAACAGAAAAAGCTATGATCGCTGAAGTTGTTCCAATTAAAATATATGGCATTCGTTTACCAAATTTTGATCTTGTTTTATCTGATAACGCGCCAAAAATAGGAAGCAGTAAAATTGCGATTATATTATCCAAAATCATGACAATACCGATTGAAGTATCAATACCTTGTACGATTCCCATGCTTTTATAATAATCTTTCAGCAAAATTGGCATTATAAAATTATAATAATTCCAAGCTAAGGAAGAACAGAAAAATGCCAAACCAATTAGGAAAGTTCGGCCATATTTGAGCTTTCCTGGTGTATTTGGCTTCATCTTCGGAATAAAAAGAAGTTCTTCTGTTACTACCCGATTATCAACGTTTTCTTCAGTCATACAGTATCACTTGTATTTGTATTTTTTTTTTAATATTTGCTAATTCCTTTTTTTTTACTCATTATTAAGCAAAGATTCAGAAAGTAGCAAATTGAATTGTAAAAAAGATTTATATAATTTTCTTCATTTGAATAGATAAAAATTTGCTTTTGGTTTTTTACTGAATTGAAAAATTGCTAATAAAATTATAAAGAAGACAGAAATAGATTAATAAATAGATTAATAAATAGATTAATAAATAGATTATATTTAATAATTAATAGTTACTAAGTTACCTCATGGCAGTAATTAAAACAACAAATAAAGAAATAATCGATCAACTTCAGGCAAAATTAACTCTTCAAATTGGAAAAAGATTTACTCAACAAGAGATCGTGGATTTATGCATTGAATTTGCTCAAGATAATTTTGATGAGCTGATAATTCGAGCTTCAAACATGCCCAAATTGACTCCTCAATTAGCAGAAGAAATTATTAATGAAATTGAAAAATTCGATGAAGTTCTATATGATTTATCTCTTTCATCTGCTAACGAAATTGATAAGGATATTTACTGCATGTAGGTCTTTTTAATGGGAGTGTTTTTAGATACTGGTTTTTTTTTGGGATTATTACATAAAAAAGATATAAATCATAATTTATGTAAAAAAAAATTTAGAAAAATAAGTTCAGGAAAGTATGGATTAATATTTACTTCATCATATGTAATTTCTGAGACAGCAACAATTATTTTATTACGCACACACAATAATCCAACAACATTGAAAGCATTTTGGGAATTAATTTATGGTAAAAAGAAGTTTATACGAATTTATGAATCCAGTCAACATATCAATTCATTAGCTTGGAAGATTTTCTTCATTCATAATCAAAAAGCCAAAAATAAAAAAAAATATTTAAGTTTTGTTGATGCAACTAATATTGCAATATGTCATGAGAATGGAATTTTAAATATCCTTGCTGTTGATAGTGATTTTGATGGGTATTTATATCGAATATGAAAAAAACATATTCGCACAGTTAAAAAAATATTATATTGCATATTATTTTGCATATTATTTTGCATATTATTTTGCATAATATTTGTAGCAATGAAAGAATGCTAATAGATAGAAGCTGCCATCCATTCATTTTTCTCTCTCTTGTAAATAAAAAAAAATATGTTTCTCAAATTTCTATAATTTTCGGATGCACTCCCTTATTTATTTAGCTCTTCTTAAAAAGAATATTTTAACTTGAATTCAAGAAATTTAGGTAGAAGTACAAATTTTTTAGCAGCTGGTAATCGTTGAAAGAGTTTCTCTCCAACCCATAAATCATTGTCGATTGGATATTTATCTAGATGCGGATATACATAAGCATGATGAATATTTTTTCGCACTTTTCGAATATCTTCGATGTTTTGCAAATACGTATCCCAAATAGAAAAAGGGGGTGTTTCTCCGAAAAGAAAAAAAAGTTCCCTCGCCATCTTTCCTGCTGTCAAATATCGCTTTCCAATTGATATTTCAAGTTGTTTCTCATACTCTTTTAGGTTTTGCTCCGAATAAGATTCACCTTTATTGAAAATTTCTTGTAAAACTTCAGCTAAAATAGTAGTTGATGCACCAATTCCAACAGTTCCTTCAAAATACATTGAATATAACAATCCACCTGCATCACCAACAACAGCGGCCCCATCTTGAACTAATGAAGGAATTCTACCTATACTTGTAGTTCCAAAAATAAAATCTTGATTGGATAACTCTCTGGGATTTGGTGTAACTTGTTGTAAAAAGGGTTGTATTGGTGCGTAGTTTTTTAAAATTCTTAAGAATTTTTCTGCCATTTCTGAATATGGTCTTTCATCTACAAATCCAATATCAAAAAAATCAATAAACCTATTTATAAAAAGCATTCCACTCTTACTGATTTGAGGATGCAAACGATACAAATACTGCATGGGTAAATTTTGATCTAATATTTCTTTTGGGGCATAAAAAGAACAAACGATGGTGTTTAAAGATTGAGGTTTTGAAAAACCTAAAATTTTATGCAGGGAATTTGATGAATTAGATGAGTTATATGAGTTATATGAATTTGATGAATTTGATAAATTTGATGAATCTAACTTTGGTGAAGTTAAGCTTGATGAACCTGTGGCAAGAATAATGCAATTGGCTTCAATTTTCTGAAGATTTTCCTGCACATTGAAAATATTCTCAGAAGAAATTAATTCATCTGTCGAATTTGGAGAATTATTTTTTAGAATCAATTGCCATTTTTTCTTTTTATCCTTATTACTAGTTGACTTTTCTTTCTCTTTTTCAGTTGTAAGTTGTTGAATGTCAATACATTCTGTATTCCAAATAATTTTCAAGTTTTTTTGATTTGAATTTCGTAAATACCAATCTCGAACATCAAATTCGTTAATAACTACTCCCAATTGTTCCCCAAATTCATTTCCATCTATGAATACTTCCCGATTTCGGCTTGCGTAAATTGTTTTCCAATGGGGAAAAAATTGAATTTTAGGCGAATCTGGATCTTCTATATTAAGATTAGAATACCATTTCCAAGAATGTTTACAAATTATCTTGGCTTTTGAATAGGGTTTTATTTGATTCTTTTTCTCAATAAGTACACATGAAGCGAACTGTGAAATATGATAAGCAAGTTTACAACCCGCCATTCCTGATCCGATTATAGCAAATTCAATTTCCATGATTGAATTCACGTAATACTGCAATTATTTTGAAATTTTCGTAAAAATTAAATCAATTGAAAAAAATGAAAATTATAATTTTGGTTGAAAACTTCGCTAAATTTATGTAATTAGTTCTTTATACCAAATGGGTGCTATTTATTCTTCATTGCCATGATAGATTTTCTATCCTTCCAAATTTTTAAATAGTATTCGGTTTTTAACTAATCAGTAATTCTTATATCTTAATATAAAGGATAGTTATTCCCAAAAATACAAATGGGGATTAGTTATGTCGAACAATACAAAGTTTTTTAGATTATTTAGACGTAGAGGATTTTCCGAAACTCTTGAAATTTTAGCAGATTATCCAAACTGTGAAGTTTTGCAATCGGATTTTTTCAAGCGTCTTGTTGATTCGAATTCTTACCCGAATATTTACTTCCGAGTTAAAAATGACTTACTGAAACATGATATCATTGCCTATAAACTGGATAAGGATAACAATAAAGTCATATACTTAACTGAAAAAGGGGTCGAAATTTGGAACAAAATTAATGAAATTGAAAAATTGTTATAGTTTTAAATTTTAATCTTTTAATAATTATTACTTTTTTTTGGTTCTTTTTTCATTCTTTCATTTTTTGATTCTTTCATTCTTTCATTCTTTCATTCTTTCATTCTTTCAATCTTTCAATCTTTCAATCTTTCAATCTTTCAATCTTTCAATCTTTCAATCTTTCAATCTTTCAATCTTTCAATCTTTCAATCTTTCAATCTTTCAATCTTTCAATCTTTCATTCTCTATATTCTTTTAATATATTATTTTCTTGTTTGTTTTGAATTATATTGCTCAAAAATTTTATATTTTTTGCCAATATCTTTAAATTCCGCTTGATATTCATGTCATTAATGGATTCAGTTGATATTTTACATCATTCTACATTGACTCTATCAAAAAAGAGATTTTCAAAAAGAAGCTTGAATTGGAAAGAAAATTTCAATTTAATTGCTCGAGTATTAAAACACCTTTCTTTTTTTCGAGAATTGTTGATTCATCCAAAAATTTCTCGAAAATTTCAAGAACAGATTCTTCTAGCGGTTACTTCAGTGAATGATTGTCCATATTGCTCTTATTTTCATATGCAGGTAGCAATTGAAAGTGGATGTGAAGAACAAGAAATACAACAATTATTAGATAAAGATTTATCTTGTGCTGATCCTGAAGAATTTCTTGCTTTGGCATTTGCTCAACATTTTGCTGAATCACGTGAAAATCCAAGCCGAAAATCTTTATTAGAATTGATTCGCTATTATGGGATACATCGGGCAAAACAAATCATCGCATCTTGCTGGATGATTACAATTGGTAATTTATACGGAAATACTGTTGATGCTTATAGAAATCGATTAATGGGAAGGTTACCAAAGAACGGAAATCGCCTCTTTGAAGCATTACTCTATTATAGCTCGATTCGAGTTTTAAATAAATTCGATAGAAGAAATCATTGAAATATTTTTAGAAGAAAATGTGCGAATTAGTTTTTTAACTGTTTTTTATTTTAATTTTAACTGTTTTTTATTCCAATTTTAACTGTTTTTTATTCCAAAATTGTTGGAAATCCTTTGAAATACTAAATAAGCAAAACCCATTCCTGCAATTATACTGAAAAAGAAAAAAGGTGCAATTAAATTCCATTCTGCCAACCATCCTGCAATAAAAGGTGAAATTCCCGTTCCTAACCCTACTATACTTTCAAATAATCCTGCTTTTGAACCTTTTCCATGAGTAACGTATTTCATCATTAATTCTAAGGCAATATAATAGATGCGTCCTGTCACATATCCAATAATAAAAAGCTCTACAATCAATAACCAAGAATTTCTGCTAAATGCCACACTAATCATGAAAATACTCACTAATCCCATATTTTGGCTTAATTTACGGAATGAATTAGGTATAAACTGGCCCATTATGAAACCCAGAAAACGACCGATTCCAAAAGCAAATGCAATTTGTCCAGAAATTAATTTAGACAATCCCAAACCTTCAGGAATAACTGCATAATTAGGAACATAAGATAAGATCCCTTTTGAAACAATTGCAAAGACTAAAGTGCCTATCAAAGTC
The DNA here is from genome assembly GCF_054039255.1 of Candidatus Harpocratesius sp. Classification (NCBI taxonomy): domain Archaea; kingdom Promethearchaeati; phylum Promethearchaeota; class Promethearchaeia; order Promethearchaeales; family Promethearchaeaceae; genus Candidatus Harpocratesius; species Candidatus Harpocratesius sp. The sequence continues at coordinate 3,698 of NZ_JBPLBG010000032.1, read as the reverse complement.
TGCAAGATCACTTGACTTGAATCTGGTGTAACAGATGTTTTTGAAAAATTTTGGTGTGTGGGATTAAAATATATTGGCTTTTTTATTTCTACAGTTGAATTACTAATCTTTCTATTGTCATTTTGCTGGATACTATTATTTTTTACTATGATCACGCTTTTATTACTCTGTAAACCCCAACAAACTATACAAAATCCAATTAAATACACTATTGAAGTAATAATAAATCCACTTATTAATATCCATTCTCCAAAAATTCCTGCAGAGGACGTTCCCAAAGCTGCCCCCAAAGACCATGCAATACAAAAAAAGCTAATATAACGTTCGTGTTTTCGTTCATCACCATGTGCAGTTTCAGAATAAAGCACCTCAATTGTTGGCCAGTAAAATGCATAAGCTGTAGCTCTAAATGCTTGCCCGACTAAAATCCAAAATAAAATTTTTGATGGTGCTGGACTAATATTAATTAAAAATATATATATGATTGAAATTCCCGTTTGTCCTGTGGTTGCTATAAGTAAACTTTGGCGGTGGGGCAGTTTATCAATTAATTTTCCAAAAAGCGTTGGTGTAATAAGATAAATAATGCCATAGATTGAGGAAATTAACCCAATTGGGCCGGGTTCAAAACCTAACTGCACAGCATAAAAAATAAACAAAATATCAAGCATTGAATTGCAAAAATCACCTATCCACGCTAAAGAGGACAAAAAGAATAAAATTCGCCGGGAATTGGGTGTTCTTTTCATATATATGAAATATTAATTTCTCATCATAATTGAATATTAAGCAAAGTGAATGCAAATTTATTCGCACTTAAAACAATCTATCAAGTTGTGTAAAAATCAAGAAAAATAATCAGAAAATTGTTTTTATTCGTTTTTAATAGTTAAAAAGAAGTTTAAATTGAAAAAATTATGTTGAAATCTTACGCACAATTGTCATTATCAGATCTTTAAAAGAATCTTCAACCTTTTCACCAGTTGCTGCAGAAGTAAATAGAACATCTGTATTATATTTCTTAGAATATTCCAGAGCCTGCTCCTCGCTTATTACCCTATCAGATTCAAGATCAATTTTATTTCCAATTATAATCATGGGTACTTCTTTTCCCCGAATTTCTATCAAAGATTCAATCCAATCTTCTAAAGCATCGAAGCTGGCTTGTGATGTGACGTCAAAAACAACCAAAGCACCTTGCGAACCTTCTAAATACAACTTTCGCAATTTTCTATAAGCTGACTGACCCCCTAGATCCCAAAGTTGAATTGAGGCGGATTTTCCTGCGAATTCATCTTCAAGTGCTACTTTTTTTTTTAAAAGATTGACGCCTAATGTGGATTTGAAATCTTGACTGAATCTATTTTCGATATATCGGTAGACGAGAGAGGTTTTTCCTACACCGCCTTCACCTAATAAAACAATTTTGAGCACAAAGTCAACCATAATATTCGATCCCTTTTTTTTTTAGAATGGAGCAAGAACTCTATAGTTATTATTGTGTGAAAACACCTTAAAATGATTTGGGTTCAGAATCTATTAATTCTTTTCAGTCTCCATAATGAGGGTGAAAATAAATGGTTGGATTTGTAAAAGTATCGGAATAAAAATGATTAATATTTTTTTGAAGATGAAATATTAAAACGAAGGATGTATGAATTTACAGAGTTTTTTTATTCTTTTTCAAGTATTCTTCCCATTGCATAAGTTTTAATGCAGAAATTTACTTATTATGAAAGCATATCGTGGGGTGATGCCGACAATCCTGAAGGAGTTCGTTTGATAAGGTGCATGTCTCTTTTGGAAAGCCGACTTCTTCCGTATTTTGGATTATTTAAGATAGTGGAGGCGAAAACGGGCAATTGGGGTGCTATCATTAAGAATTTACAAGGTCCGTATGAGATGCAGAGTTTAATGCACTGGTCTGGAAGATCAAAAGGTGCATTGAAGGGAAATTCGCCTGGTCAATTGGATTTCAGCATGCTGATAAACGGCTGGCCTATTTGCTTTGAAATTCTTGACTACGGTGAAAAAATAACATGGGGCAAGCTGGCTGGAATGCTTTACGGTGCAGATTCTGATAATAAAATAGGAAAACAAGTAAAAGATTGGAAATTTCCCACGATATCAATCGGTATACCTTCAGATATGGGCTGGTATTCGAGAAACGCCGAAAATGTGGGTAAGACTTCGCCCGCATCTAATAGTCCCGAGGCGGTTCGTTTGCTTAAAGCGATGGCGTATATTAATTTACCCGAGGTAAAATCTGCAGTTGAGCAAGTGTATCCCGGTCTTTACGCTGGATTAAAGGGTGATCCGCTACGGATTGCGTTATTTTTGCTGAAATCTGATGTGCAGGTGCCTGTTTTCAACTGGTATTCGAGGAATTTTCAGACGAAGAAGAAGAAGAACGATGAATTTATTACGGATAGTTTTGCAGCGGCTTGTGGGTTTTCGAATTCAGAAATGATTGATCGATTATATGCTTCATATGGGATTAAACGCAGAAATTCTAATCCTTCGATCATGGAATATTCATTCGATTTTAAAGATGAACATTTCCAAAATTGGTGGGATCAGCGGGATGAACTTCATGAATTAATTGCGGAAGGTTTAACCTGGCAACAAGTGAAAAATCATCCTAAACCCAAAAAAAGAGTATTCTGGCGGGCAGTTCAGCTGCTTACGGCGGCCGACACGATTATCCGAAAAGAGCCAACCGGTTAAGTATTAGTATTGGTAAAGTGCGAGAATTTTTTTGTATAAGTTTTTTTATTTTAAAATTAAATTATAATTGGCGGGAAAAGTTGGGAGCGAGGGTATTGATATGACGTGGTATGATGAATTTAAAAAAATGATGAAAAGTGCAAGTCGTCTCTACTATATGGAATTCGGTGAACCTTTGCCTAAGAATCTTGAGCGGGATCAGTGGGGCGTGCCCGTTCATCCTTTTTGGCGTTATTTTCATTATCAAAAGTTAATCCACATTGGTTTTCCAGTTCCAGAGATTCTTAGTGATGAATATTTAGATGTACCTTGTCCATGGAACAAGGTATTTGGATATTTTTTTCGGATTTCTGATTATTATTGGCGTATGGGTGTTGATCTCCGTAAATACAGGTGCATCGAGAGTGGAACAAAGTTTACAATCCCTTTACCTGGGCCAGATATCGTGCCGGTGGATGATGATGGTCTACCGTATGAGACATACTGGTTGTTTTATGCGGTATCTCGTCGAATAAATTCCGAATATCCGATACCGCTTTACGATAGGAAGGGTATTCCTCTGAATTCATTTGAAAGAGACAAGCAAAAAGAATTGAATCAAGATGAGGAGTATTTGAAGAGTTGGAATTATAATCCTGAGCCTTTTAATCGGGATGCATTTTTGAAGGTTTTTCGTGCAGGCAATGGCTTTTTCGGTATTTTTATTATTGATGATAAGTATATCGACGACCAAATTCCTTATCTGGACCATATCGATTCACACATGCAGCGTACCACTTTTTATACCTACGAGCAGATGTGCAAGGAGCGAGAGCCCTATTTCGTGCCCCTTTTCACGCCTACCGTTCCCGATTTGGCAGTAACCTATGTGACCCTCAAGAATAACCCCGATGCTGTTCTGGATGATCGACGATTTCCGCATGGCTTTACTGAGCTTCATCGTGCTTGGTTGATTAGGGCAGCAAATCCCT